>NYWO01000053.1 GCA_002685075.1 Arcobacter sp. | reverse complement strand
GAGCACCTTTTGTATGTATTGAGCCTTGGCATGGAATTGCAGATTTTACTAATCATAATAAAAATATTGAAGATAAGATAGGTATTAATTCTTTAGATAAAAATGAAGTGTTTAATTCTTTTTATAAGATTAAAGTTTAGAATTTGATTTTAAAGAAGAGAGATAAGTTTACTTATCTTCTTCTGTAGTTTCTTCTGTTTGAGGTTTAGGTTCTCTTTTTCCAGGAACACTTAATATTTCCATATAAAGTGTTTCACACTTTTCATTTGAAGCTTCATCAATATTTTTAGTAATATCAATAAATTCAATTACCTTTGGTTCTTCATCATTTTTTCCAAATTTACACTCAAATTTCCAAAAATCAACGCCTTCTGGTCTTGGCTTGTTTTTTTCTCTTTTTATGTATTTTCTAATTTCATGTTTAATAGATTCTATTTGTCTATCTGGATGTTTGTTTTCAACGTTTAATTTGAATGTTTTTTTCATTATTTTCCTTTTGGCGCATTATATCTGAAGATTATTTGATATCACATTTCCCAAATTTACACTTTATTAGTTTATATAGCATATATATAAAATATAATAATATTCCTATTTCAAATATTTGGTAAATTATTTCCACTTAAATTTTCCTAATGCTCATGCTCTTCTAGATTTTGGGCAATATAGTCATAAATTCTTTGGTATTCACTATCTTCTGTTTTATCTTCTTCAATAACTGCTAGTACATTTTGAAGTTCTACTAAAAGTGATTCCATTTCTGTCATTGCAGTTTCATCATCTTCACTTTGTTTACCTTCAGCTAATAGTATATGTAAATCATCAAGATATGCTTCTACTTCTGGAATCATTCCATTTTCTACTAAATCTTTTAGTTTGTCTTTTATTTGTGACATTTCTTTTCCTTAAATTAAAGTGTAATTATATAGTGAAAAATATTGGTTTAGCTTAGATACAATTTATTATGAAAAATTTATTAATATTTTTAACATTTTGCATAAGTTTAAATGCAATACAAATAAAACAACTTCCAATTATTTTTGATAAGAAAAGAATTGATTTAACTAAAGAGTATATAAAAACGCATTATGAGCTTGAAGTAGATGATATTACTATTATTCCTAAAATGATTGTTATTCATCATACTGCTTTAAATAACTTAAAGAAATCATATAAAAGATTTTATCCAAGTAAACTTTTAAGTGATAGAAAAGATATAGTAAAAGCTGGTAATTTAAATGTTTCTGCACATTTTTTAGTTGCACGAGATGGAACAATTTACTCTTTGATGCCGGAAACTTTTATGGCAAGACATGTAATAGGATTAAACTATTCAAGTATTGGAATAGAAAATGTAGGTGGTCAAAGTAAAAATGATAAACTAACAAAAGCACAGTTAAAATCAAATATTGATTTGGTGAATTATTTAAAAGAAAAGTATAAAACAATAGAGTATTTAATAGCTCATAGTGAGTATACAAGATATAAAAGTCATGAACTTTGGTTAGAAAAGGATAAAAATTATGAGACTATTAAAACAGATCCTCATAAAGATTTTATGAAGGCTTTACGAAAAAAAATAAGTGGCTTAAAAAACTAAAGTTAGTAATTTAAGCCTATTAAAAATTAAATTAATTTTTCTTTTGTGATTAAAACACCATC
The DNA here is from genome assembly GCA_002685075.1 of Arcobacter sp. Taxonomy (GTDB): domain Bacteria; phylum Campylobacterota; class Campylobacteria; order Campylobacterales; family Arcobacteraceae; genus Poseidonibacter. Next base: position 15,074 of record NYWO01000053.1, on the reverse strand, counting down.
ATTATCTGCATAAACATAATCGCCTTGATTAAAAGTTAAACCATGAAAATTTAAAGTTTCACCTCTTGAAGATTGAGTTTTTTCAAAGTTTCTTAAAGGACAAGTTCCTATTGCAAAAAGTCCAACATTTATATTTTGAGTTTCATCGGTATCTCTTACATAACCATTTAAAATTATTGCTTGCCAGTTGTTCTTAGCTGCAAAAGCCATAAGCTTATCGCCCACAACACCAAAAAACTCTTCAGCGTTATCAACAACAACTATTTTACCGTCACCTTTTTCATCTCTTAGCATTTCTAATAAACGCCAATTACTTTTATCTAGTTTTATTGTTTCAATTTGTCCATAAAATCTTTTTAAACCACCATAGTTCTTAAACTTACTTGGTAATACTTTTATTTCTTTATCTTTGTTTTCATCACATAAATCTGCTGTATGTATATTCATTTTCTCTTCCCCCTTATCCTTAAATATTTAATTCAAGATTCACATAATAGTAAAATAAAATGTAACAAAAGTGTAATTATTAAATAAATATTAAAATTTATAATTAATATTTTAAAATAAGTAAAAAAGAAACTACTTTTAAACTAATAGCTAAAGAATTACTATATAATTTGCAAAAAACAAAGATATATTTATGAAAAAATTTACAAATGAATCAATGTATGAAATTATGGAGTATTTTGAAAACAGTTTACTTGATAAAAATATAGTTAGTTTCGAAGTTTTAAATCCAGATATTTGTGTTGATAAATATTCCGGAACTACAATAAATTTAGATAAAGAGTATATCTATCGTTCATATAAGTCATGGACAGACTTAGCTGAGTTAATGTTTTGTAAGATGTTAACTCCAATAATCACTTCTAAGTATATAGTAGCTTTAAACTTTAAAAAAATAGATGTTGAAACTTCTTTTCATAAAGATGAAAATGATTCAAAACATGAAAAATATGGAATACAATCAGAGTTTTCAAAGATAAATAAAAATGAAGAACCAGCTTTTTTATTTCCATATAAAAAAGCTCTTATTCATACTAAAGTATATGAAAAAAGACAGATACTAAATTTAGGTGTAAATAAAGCAGATGAATTTGAGACAATAAAACAGATAGTTTATCCTGAAGTTTTCAAAGATATAAACTTTGTAGGAGTTGATTACTCTAAAAGTGTAATTGAAGAAGCAAAGCAAAGATTTCCAGAAGATAATTTTTCTTTTTTTGCTCATGATATAAATAAGCTTGATGAATTAAATTTAAAAAAATCTGATTTGATTATCTCTATTAGTACTTTACAATCAAGTAGTATAAATTTTAAATTAGTTTTTATGTCACTAATCCAAAATTATTTAAAAGAGGGTGGAAGTATAATATTAGGTTTTCCAAATTGTAGATGGATGGGTTCAGATATTATTTATGGAGCTAAGAATCCGACATATAATTATTCAGAACAATCATTGTTATATAAAGATGTTTATTTTTGTAAGAAATATTTACAACAAAAGAAGTTTAAAGTAACATTGACAGGAAAAAACTATCTATTTTTAACCGCAACAGCTATTAAAAAAAACGGTAAATAACTATTTGTATTTTTTTTATTTTATGATACAATAGTTGTAGTAAAATTCAAGGAGTATATTATGCCAAGTAAACATATTGAAGTAAAAACATTTAAACTAGCTCACTCTACAAGTGACACTGTAAAAATTGAACATGTTGAAAAACCTTATGGTGAGTACAGTAGTCCAGTTGTAAGTATTGCTATTTATTCTGAAGGAACAAAAAAAACTTCGGAAGTTGAAATACCTTATGAAAACATTGAAGAATTTTTTAAAGCATTAAATGAATCAGTAGCACTTTGTGATTCTATTCCAAGAAGCGAAATTCATGCAGAATTAAATGCCCCAATTGGTGGTGGAGCATAAAAGATGAGGTAACTCATCTTTTATAAGCTTTACTTATAACCTAAAAATCACTTCTATAAAAACTAAAAAATAAACATCAAAATCTAATCTAAAATATCGATAATTTCTGATATAATTTTTCAAAAATTTAATAGGAAATATTTTGAATTCAAGCTCTACTTACGTATTTTTATCTTTTATTATTGCTTCCATAGCAACACTTGGAAGTCTATTTTTCTCAGAAATTATGGAGTTTATTCCATGTTCTATGTGTTGGTATCAAAGAATATTTATGTATCCATTAGTAGTAATATTTTTAATAAATATGTTATATCCAGATGATAAGATTGTTAAATATGCAATGCCAATTGCTTTAATAGGATGGGCTTTTTCTGTTTATCATAACTTATTAATGTTTGAAATAATACCAGAAAGTATAGTTCCCTGTGTTCAAGGAGTACCTTGTTCTACTGAGTACATAAATTGGTTAGGGTTTATTACCATCCCTTTTCTTTCATTACTTGCATATTCAAGTATTTTAGTTCTATTATTAATTATTAAAAAAGGAATTACGTCAAATGAAAAATAAAAAAATAGTTGTTATATCTTTACTTGTTTTAGTAATTGGATTTATTTTTGCAGCATATGCGTTTAAAAGTAATGAAAGTAAAAAAGTAGAAAATATTATACAAAATGATTCAGGAGCTCCTTACTCAAGAGCACATTCTCCTAAATTTGGTGACAATAAAAAAGGTGTTCAAGTTGTTGAATTTATAGATCCACAATGTGGACCTTGTGGTGCCTTTCATCCGATTATGAAAAAAATGTATAAAGAAAACTATGAAGATATTTCTTTAGTTATAAGATATTTGCCAAATCATCAACATTCTAGATTTGCAGTAAAATTATTAGAAGCAGCAAGATTACAAGGTAAGTATACAGAAGCATTAGATGCAGTTTTCTCAAATCAAGATAAATGGGCAGAAGTAAACAATCCTAAACCAGAGTTACTATGGACTTTTATATCTCAAATAGATGGTATTGATATAGAAAAAGTTAAACTTGATATTAAAAAACCTATATTTGATGAAATGATGGACATAGATGCAAATGATTCAAGAACACTAGGCGTTCGAGGAACACCAACAGTATTTGTAAATGGAAAAAAACTAGAAGTATTGTCATATAGAACTTTAATTGAGTTAGTTGAGTCAGAAATATACAAATAGTAAGTTTTTCTAACTTTACAGAAGATTATATAGAGAAAATGTAAAGTAAAATTATGTATACTAATAAGATAAATTTAAAGTAGAAAGTAAAGGAAGTTTAATGTCATTTCTAGAACAAGTTAAAGAGTTTTTAGCATTAGCACAAGAATCAAATTTTGATATTGCACAAATTTATGCGCAAAATCCAAATGGAGTATACGCTACTGTTTTAGTATTATTAGTAATATTACTTATAATCGTATTTTTTATTAGAAGAGCTGCTAAGATATCATCCGCTGTTAAATTAGTATCAAATATCCAAAATTCAAATGATTTTGATGATTATGATTCTAAGCTTACGAAGATTGCAACAGAGTTACCAAAAAGAGGTCCTCGACTTGCAAATAGTATTAATGCACAAAAAAATGATATTCTAGAAAAAGAGTTGAGTTTATTAAAAGATTTTAATATCAAAGATAAAATCGCAAGATATAAGCAAATTTCTGCACAATATGCATTGATTTCTCAAAACTCTAAAAAATACAAAATGGATGATTTAACTTCATATTATGATGAAAAATCTAAGACTTTATTAAGTGAAAATTTAAGTGAAGAGATTAGTGAGTATAGTTTAAACACAAATTTTGATGAAAATGATGTTGACTTTGTAAATAGTATTGTTTCTTATGCAAATAGTACAGATGATGCAGATTCTATTTTAAATCCATTAATTGAACAAATCAATAGATTTTCGTATTCACATAATTTAGATTTATTTAAATTTACTAGAGCTTTAGATAAAGATAAATCAGTACAAGTATTTAAAAACTGTAATGAAAAACTTGAAGAAGTATTAACAAGTGAAGATGAAAAAGTTTCAAATGTAATCTTATCTTATATGTTAGAAAATGATGAAAAAGAAGCTGTATATTCATATATTAGTAATCTTAAATCTTCTACGTATTTACAAGACTTATACTATACTTTCTTTGCAAAGACTGAAGATATTGATGTTGATTTAGCTTTTGTTGCAAATGAAACAAAAATTTCTTCTGATTATTCAAATCATATAGATTGTAAAATTACTGATAATTGGAGAGATTTAACTTTTATAAATCATATAATTAACTCACCAAGAGTTTTAGAAACTATTGGACATATTTCTTATAGAAATGTATTAGAAAGAATTGAAAGATTAGAAAAAGACGAAGAAACAAATAAAGCGATAAGTGAAGCTCTTCAAGTAGCAAGACGAGCAGAAGCTATTGCAAATGAAGCTAAAGAAATAGCAAGACAAAAATAAATATGTAAGGCACTTGGCCTTACATAAAAAAGATAATCAATGGACATATTAACTCTTATTTTAATTTTTCTTATAATTTTAGCAATTTTTTTATTTCTTACTTCAAATAATAAAAAGAATGTAAAAGAACCTACTGTTAAAAAAGAAGAGTTAATACAAGCTTACAAAAACCAAATGAAAGAGCTTTTAATTAAGTATGAAAATGATAAAAAAGTTCAAACACAAGAAAAAATAAAACTATTAAAAAAGATAAACCAAGAACTATCAATGAACCTTTTTTTTGAAGAAGAAGAGGCTAGAAAACTTTTAAAAGAACTTTCAAATCTAAGTTAGATTATTTATCAACTATTAACTTATTTTTACTATAATTTCAGATAATTAAATATATAAACATTAAAATAATTAAGGACAATCATGAAAATCAAGTACATATTTGCCACACTAATTACAGCACTTTTTCTATTTACAGGATGTGATTCAAAAGACATTGATGAGAGCTTAATAGCTAATGCAAAAGAAAATACACCATATGAAGAGAAGTTTGTTTCTCAGACATTTAAATTAACTACAACAGATGGAAAGATAATAGAGCTTACAAATACACCAGAAGGTTTAAACTTTAAAGATTATAAAGGGAAAAAAGCTATTTTAGTAGATGTATTTGCAACTTGGTGTCCACCATGTATTAAAGGTATTCCAGTTTTAAAAGAGTTGAGAGAAAAATATAAAGACGATTTTGAAATAGTATCTGTATTATTTGAAAAAGAAGAAGATAAACCTACATCAGAAGTTATAGAGTTTATTAAACAATACGGTATTACATATCCAATTACAGTTGGCGCTGAAAACTTTAAATTAGCAAAAGCATTAGGAGATGTTCAAAGAATTCCTGAGTTATTTTTATTCTCAAAAGATGGAGAGTTTGTAAAAAAATTCCTTGGGGAATCAGAGTTAGAAACATATGAAAAATTTGTTAAAATGGCTATAGGAAAAGAATAAATTGAGATATGAAGATATTAGTTCTTTTATTGTAATGGACATTGTACGTGATGCACAAAAGTATGAAGATTCAATTCATTTTGAAATAGGTCAACCAGATTTAACACCAAGTCCTAAAGTTAAAAAAGCTTTACAAAAAGCTCTAAACGAAGATAGATTTTCTTATACAGAAAGTCTTGGTTTATTAAGTTTACGAAAAAAAATATCTAAAATGTATAAAGAAAATTATAATGTAGATGTCCAACCAGAACGAATACTTCTAACTCCAGGAACTTCTGGAGCATTTTTAGTAGCTTATACTTTAACACTAAAACATAAAGAAAACTTAGGCCTATCAGATCCTTCATACCCATGTTATAAAAACTTTGCAAGTATGCTAGATATAAATCCTTGTTTTATGGATATTAATAAGTCTACAAATTATGAATTAACAGTAAGTCATCTAGAACAAGAAGAGATACAAGCTCTTCAAATCTCGTCACCTTCAAACCCAACAGGAAATTTATACTCAAAGAAAAACCTTGAACAATTAGTTAAGTATTGTAAAGAAAAAGGGATTTCTTTTATTTCAGATGAACTTTATCATGGTTTAACTTATGAAGAAAATGCTCACACAGCTTTAGAGTTTAGTGATGATGTTTTTGTAATCAATGGCTTTTCAAAATATTATTGTATGCCTGGAATGAGGTTAGGGTGGATTATTGTTCCAAAGAGTTTATCAAGAGAAGCTGAGAAGATTGCACAAAATATATTTATCTCTGCACCTACACTATCTCAGTATGCTGCTTTAGAAGCTTTTGATAAAGAATATTTAGATGAGATCAAAAATATATTTAAAGAGCGTAGAGACTACTTATATGCTCAATTAAGTACTATCTTTGATATAGATGCTAAACCTGATGGTGCTTTTTATCTTTGGGCTAATGTATCACAATATACAAATGATAGTTTTGCCTTTGCAAAAGAGTTACTTGAAAATATTCATGTAGCTACAACTCCAGGAGTTGATTTTGGTTCCAATAAAACTGAACAGTATTTAAGATTTGCATATACAAGAGATATTGATCATATGAGTGATGGAATTAAAAGATTAAAAGAGTATTTAAAGAATAGAAAATAAAATGAGTTTTTTAGTTTGAAGCCATTATAAAGCCATCATTTTCTTCTTCTTTAAAACATCCTAGTTGGCAATTTGATACTTTTAGTCCAGAGTTTTTAATTGAAGCACCAATATTACTAATTGCTTTACCTTTTTCTTGCGATATTTTCCATGCAACTTCGCAATCAACTTTAGAGTTATGAGAACGTTTTTTTAGTAAATCAAAAATATCTTCATTCATATCATTAAATTCAAGTTTTCCAAATACACCAAGTTCACAATTGGTAATTTTTATTTTCATATCTCGTGCAATTTGTGCGATATTTTTAGGTTCCATTCCAATCAACTTTGCTACTTTAAATGCATTTATACAAGATAGTGCACCATTTTCATCTAAGTTCGTTAGAACTAAATCTGTTTGTATTGAATCTAATTTAATCATTAATCTAATAGCCTTTTTATTTGAAGCTTATTATAAAGTTTCAAACTTATAATAACTTTATATTATATTTATAATATAAAAAAAAAGAGTGCTAGCAGAAGCACTCTTTCTTATAACTTGTATATTTTAGGAGAAATCAAGTCAGTAAAATCAGGGTTTTGGTTAGGTATATATAACCTAACTCATGTAAGTATTATAATAGTTTTGAATTAACCTTATTTAAATAAAAAGTTAACAATTAGTAAATAGGCTAGAAATTATCCTATTTACTAGTATTAAATGGTTTTATCATAATGATAAGTTTTGGAAGTAGTAATAGTGCAGAAGCTAAAATTGTAGCCATTACAACAACTGTTAATACTCCAAAATAAATTGTTGGAATAAGATTTGATAAAACTAAAATAGAAAAACCAATAATTACTACAATAGAAGTGTAATACATAGCATATCCAATGCTCTGATGACTTCTTTTCATTGCATTTAAGTAATTGTGGTCAGATTTAAATTCGTCCTTAAATCGATGGATATAATGGATTGTATCATCAACACCAATTCCTATAGATATTGCAGCAATTGTAATAGTCATAATATCTAATGGAATTCCTAAAAATCCCATAATCCCAAAGATTGAAGATATTGGAATTATATTTGCAAGTATTGCTATAAATGCTACTTTTATTGATCTAAATAAGATTAAGAACATTATAAACAATAAAACAACTACAATACCTAAAGTTTTTATTTGTGAGTCAAATAAGGATTGAAGCATATTATTATATAAAATCATAAGATTTGATAATTGAAATGTAGTTTCTTTATTTCTAATAATCTGTCTTAAATCTTTATTGATTTTAGTAATTAATTCATTTCTTCGTAAGTTTTCATTTGAATCAACAATTCTCATACTAACTCTAGCTTCATTACTTTCTATATTTATATAAGGAGATAGAATCATATTTTTATATTCTTCTGGAATTTTTTTATAAAGTAGGGCTAACATAACTCCATCTAAATCTTTATCTTCATTTAAAAGTTTTCCTACTTTTAATAATGAGGCTAAAGATTGAACTTTTCCTACTTCTTCAAGATTGTCTAAGTACTCATGAACTCTTGTAATAGTGTCCATTTTATCTTGTGAAAACCAGTATTGTTCATCATCAGACTTTGCATCTATTTCTGCTTCAAAATCTCCAAATTCATCATCTAAAAAGCTTGTATCTTCATCTTTTACCACTTCAACTACAGCTTTTTTCTCATCATCTTTAAACTTAATAATTACATCTAAAGGAGTAGTTCCTCCGAGATTTTGATCAATTACTTTCATTCCTTTATATATTTCAGTACTTTGTTTAAAGTAGTTGATAAAAGAGTTTTCTACTATTAGTTTTGAAGCACCTATTGTTGAAAAAAGTACAACTAAAAAACTTCCAATAATAATTGCAGTTCCTCTTTTTTCAACTAATGAAGCACATAAAGTTATAAGAGAGAATGATGAATTAGATTTTTTCTTTTCATGTTCATCTTTTTTAGGAAGCATTATTAAAATAACAGGGAAAACAAAAAAGGCAATAAATAATGATACTGCTATTCCAGCACTCATCATAAGTCCAAGGTTTTTAACAGGTTGAATACTTGATAATACTAGTGAAGCAAAACCTGTAATTGTTGTAATTATTGCAAAAAATGAAGGTGAAAGTTTAGATAAAACAGTATTAATTACTAGTTTATATTGACTTGCATTTTTATATTTTACATTTAATTCTCGATATCTTACTATTAAGTGAAGTACAATTGATAAAGTAATAATCAATTGTAATGAAATGAAATTGGAAGAGATTACTGTAACTTCAAGGTTAAATAAACCTAAAATACCAGCTGTTGAAACAACAGATAATAAACAAATAGCAATAGGTAAGACTACCCACCTTGGATGTCTAAAGATTACCCATAATATTAAAATAAGTAAGATGATTAAAGTTGAACCATAAATAGCTAAATCACTTTTTACAAAACCAACAATATCATTTGCTATCATATCTACACCGCCAAGGAAAATTGACGCGTTAGAGTTATATTTCTTTATTATAGCTCTTATTTGTGCTATCTCTTTTTCATCTTTTTCTCTTATGAAATCTCTATGTTTTTTAAATTCTAATATTGTATTTTCTAGTTGTGCTTTCTCTTCTCTGTTGAGATTTGAAGTTCTTTTCTTAGTTAATAGAGAATTTCTTTTTTCAAGAAGTTTAAAATATTTCTCATCATTTTTTAGATTTAAAAGCATTCCTGTAGTTTTAAAATCAGCACTTACAAGATTGTTTGAATAAAGCTGTGAATTTAAGAATTCTTTTCTTACTAAATTCATATCAAAAGTAGCAGTTTGCAAAGTATCGACACCGTTAACTAAATCAGTAATAGGTCTAAGTGGCGATTGTATTAAAGGAACATTTAAAATAGATGTTATGCTTTCTATTTTTCCAATTTTTAATAAATCTTCACTTAAGTTTTTTAATGTATCTAAACTATTTTTTGAAAGTAAGTTCTCTTTTGGAGTATATGTAACAACTAAAAAGTTTGGATTATAGTATCTTTTATTTACTTCTCGTGAGAATTTTAAGTCTTTATCATCATCTAAAAGTAAAGTTTCAGCAGAAGCATCAATTTCTAGTTTTGTTGCATTGTAAGCTAAAGTACTAATAGCAAGCAGAAGTGCTACTAGTACTATAATTGGATATTTTAAAACAATGTTGTCATAAAACTTTTTAACCATTTATATTATTTTTAGCTTCAATTTCAGATATCATCTCTTCAAGAGATTTTTGTTTTAATAAACCTGCGTATTGTTTTCTTGCAGTTGCAATTACACTTGTACCTGCTAAATCAATATCGTAAATTAGCCACTCTTTGTTTCTATTTTGGTAGAATAAATAGTTCACTTTATATGATTCACTTTGACCTATTAATTCAGTGATTAGTTTAATTCTTTCTACATTAGATTTTTGTGTAAATGTCGATTCTATATCCACAACTTTTACTTTTTGATCTGTATATAAACCTAATTTATCAATATATGAGTTTTTTAGATTTATTTCAAATGCCTTCAAATATCTTTTCTTTTGCTCAGTCGTTGCACTAACCCATGCATTTCTTCCTAAAGAAATTAAAGCCATTTTTCTATAATCAAAAACTTCATCAATAATTTTTATAATTTCTTGACCTTTTTGTCTAGACGTTAAATTTTCTTTTTTTATAATTGAAATTGAGGCATCAATTTTTTTTGACATAACTGTTTTTATTTCATCTTTTTGTAATGCAAAAAGTGAAGATATTGAAAATAGTGTTAATAGTAAAACTTTAAATATATCTTTCATTTTATTCCTTAATTAGTGTATTTCTTCTTTGATTATATAAATCCCTAAAATATGGATATAAATCAAAGGCATCTTTCTTTAAACTTTCATAAAGACCAAGTCTTAATGAAGTACCATTTACAACACTAGTTGCTCTTATTGCTAAACTTTGTGTTTGAGTATCAGGTATTTTATATCTTAAATCACTAGAACCAGTATTTGATAATGGACTTGTATATGAATCAGCTACTAATCCTACCATATCTCTTAAATTTGACGGTCCTAAAAATGGTAATACTACATGAAAACCTTCTCCAACTCCATAAAACCCTAATGTTTGACCAAAGTCTTCATCGTGCTGTTCCCAACCAAATTCAGTTTTTGCAGGATCCATAAATCCAGCTAATCCAAATGTTGTATTTATTAAAAATCTTCCTAACTCTTCAGCTGAATTTTGAAACTTAAATTGTAATACATTATTTACAAATCTTAATGGAAACATTAAGTTATCAAAAAAGTTTGATATACCTGATCTTACAGTTTTAGGAAGCACATACGCATATCCTTTAGCTGTTGGGTTTAATGCATATATAAAAACTTTGTCATTAAAAGTTGTCATAATTCTGTTATAACCACTTAATGGATCAAATACTTCTTCTACTTTTGCATAACCACCATCAAAATCATCTCCAAAATCTTCATTGAATTCATCATCTGAAGTTTCCTTCGAAGTTTTAGTTTCTACTTTTTTTTCTAAAGTGCTAGGAGTTTGTTTATTTATATTGTTTTTACTAGAACAAGCTGTAAATCCAAAAACTACAATAAGTACAAAAAATAAATTTTTCAAAAGAGTCCTTTTTTTAAATTAAGAAAATATTATATTAAAAAAATGTGAAAATAATGTTTAAGCAATTAAATTATTAGCTTTTTAATTGGTTTAATAATGAAATTGCGTCCAAAGGGTCCACTTGAATCCCATGTATTCTAAATGAAAAATGTAAATGAGGTCCTGTAACTCTTCCTGTATCTCCACTAAGACCTAAAATATCTCCTTTTTTTATTATATCTCCTACTTTATAATTCATTTTACTTAAGTGAAAATAGCAAGAATAAACTCCTTGACCATGATCTATTACTATTGAATTTCCAGAATAAAATCTATTTTGAGATATTTTTACAATTCCTGAGTTTGAAGCAATTATTGGTGTTCCATTTTTTGCTCTAAAATCTGTACCACTATGATAAGATTTTAATTTTCCATTATAAACTCTTTTTGTTCCAAAATTACTAGTAATCTTAGTATTAAGTGGATATATAAAATCTTCATTCCATAAAATTTCTTTTGAAGTTGAATTATAAACTTTCATAGCCTGTGCATATTCTTTTTTTGTTCTTTGAATTCTTGAAGGTTTTGGTTTGAATTTTGTTTTAGGAACATTTATCACTTCACTTTTATATTTTCCATCGATAACTTTCAAACTTTTTCCTTCAAATATTTTTTTGCCATTTTTAATATATGAAACAATTACTCGATAATCTTTTTCCTTTTGGTAATAAGATATAGGAAGTAGTGCATAATAAGTATTTTCTTTAAAAGGATTTTTAAAAAAATTTATATTTTGCTTATCAAAAGTAAGTTTTACATCAGAAATATTTTGTTTTTTTATTTCTAGAAGAACTGTATTACCGTTTTTTACACTTCTTTGATTGATTTGTAATGCAAATAAATTGCTAAGAAGTATTAATGTAATTAGTAGTATTTTTTTCATAATTTAAAGCCTATTTTTTTTAAGATGTAAATCTAATTGTGGGAAAGGTATTTCAATTTCATATTTATATAATGAATTATAAATTAATGCTAAAAAGTCTGATTTTAAAGCATTTGGTTTTAATCTATCATTTGCTTTTACCCAAACAAGTAATTCAAAATCAACACTGCTTGTATTCATATTTGTAAGTCTTATTTCTGGTTTTTTATTTGTATCATTTCTTAAAAATGTTAAATCACTTGATAAAAGTTCTTCAATTATCACTTTTTTAACTTTCTCAATTTTTGTACCATAAGCAACACCAAAAGGAATATGAAGTCTTCTTGTTGCATCATCTAGTGTCCAGTTAATCACATTGTTTTGAATAAAAGAAGAGTTTGGAACTACAATATCAATATTGTCAAAGGTTTTTATAGTAGTTGATCGAATACGTATATCTGAAACAGTTCCTGTAATTAGGTTGTTGATTTCAACAATATCACCAATTCTTATCGTTCTTTCAAACATTAGTATGATTCCTGCTATAAAGTTTGATACAACAGTTTGAAGTCCAAAACCAATACCAATTGATAATGCTCCAACGATTAAAGAAATAGATGACATATCAATGCCTAAACTACTCATTGCAATCATAAAAGTAATTAATACAATTAAATAATATCCTACATTAGCAGATAGTTTTAAGGACATTTGGCTCATATTTGGCCACTTTTTTGATATATTATAAATCCATTTTTTATATAAAAAACCAATTGTAAAACCAAAAAATATTAGTAATAAAGACTTTATTAAACTAATAAGATTAATAGCTTGTTCATTAAAAACAAAAAGTGTAGAAGTTAGTTTATCTTTGATTTGTAAAAGATAATTTTTACTTTGAGAAATTGAATCACTTATAAATAGTTTAGTATTTCCAAATAATTGTTTTGCAATATCTTTAAATAAAATATTTTGTTCAATATATATAGCTTTGTATTCTGTATTTAATTCTAAGATTATTTTTTCTATTTCATTATATATTTTTATGAACTCTTTTTCATTTAAATCTTTAAGTGAATAAAGAACTTTTTTACTAAGTAAACTTATATTTTGAAGTAACTCTTTTTGATAAAGTGTTTCTATTTTATTGATATTTATTTTTGATATTTCAATATTGTTTTTATTTTCATTTATTATTTCTTTTTCTAATTCAATTTGAAAAGAAGCTCTTTGAAGTAGTAGTTTATTTATATTTTCATTTATAGTTTTTAGTTCTTTTTCAATAATTTCACTATTCTCAACTTTTAAAGTTTTAATAGAAGTAATAATTAAGTTTTCAAGCTGTATTTCATGTTTATTAAATAGTTGTATTTTTGTTTCAATATCTGATATAAACAGTTTATAATAGGCAAACTGTAGTTGATAAGATAATAAAAAGTCTTTTTTATCTTCTGTAATATTTTCAATTGCTTTTTTTAAAAAAGATAGTTTATTTTGTATATCATTTTTAAAATCATTTTGATTTTTCGATTTTACTTTGATATTTGATAAGTGAATCAAAGCTTTTATTAGAGTATCTGACGAAGTTTTTTGCTCTTCTAATAGCTTTAAATTAAACTCATCTATTGAAACTTTTTGTGTTGAAATCTCAATTAATTTTTTAAGATGGGTCTTTTCTTCATTTATTATTTCATTTGGCTTAGAATTTTCTATTTTTGATTTAATTATTATGTTTTCAATTTCTTGATAATAATTATTTGAAATAGGTTTTTCATATAGTTTAACATCGATTTTAGCACTAATTGCTAGAGTAAAAAAAGTAAGGAATAAAAAGAATAATTTCATAGGGAAAAACCCTCCATATTTAGATTTGAAAGTATATCAAAAAAAGAAATATATTTGATATAATTCAGAATTAAAAATAAGGATAAAATTTGAAATTTGAACATGCTCTTGTCTTCGATAAAATGGGTGGTGCAAAAGAAATTGATATAGATGATTATAAAGAAGAAATGGGACTTATATGGTTACATCTTGATTATTCCAAAAATGATTCTATAAAATGGCTTAGTAACAAAAGTAATATTGATCCTTTAGCAATTGAAGCATTATTAACAGAAGAAACAAGACCTAGAACAATTATCTTAGATGATTCAATTCTTTTAGCATTAAGAGGTGTGAATTTAAACCCTAATTGTGACCCTGAAGATATGATTTCTATAAGACTTTTTATCAATGAAAATATTATAATTAGTACAAAAAAAAGAGATTTATTATCTGTTAAAGATATTGTTGATTCCTTTAAAATAAATAAAGGACCTAAGAATTCTGCTGAGTTTATTGTGACATTAACAAATAATTTAACTTCACGAATGGAAAATACAATATCTCAAATGGAAGAAAAAAGTTCAGATTTAGAAGAATCAGTTTTAGATTCAAGTAATTTTGAAATAAAAACTGAAATTTCAACAATTAGAAAAGAAGCAATTTCACTAAGAAGATATCTCTCTCCTCAAAAAGATGCAATATCAAGACTTTATCATGAGAATATCTCTTGGTTAGATGATTATAAAAAGAATCAATTAAGAGAGATAAATGATCAGGTAATCAGATATATAGAAGAACTAGACTCTATAAAAGATAGAGTGACATTAACGCAAGAAGAGTTATCGAATAAGTTAAATGAACAAATGAACCTTCGTATGTATGTTTTATCTGTAATTTCTGCAATATTTTTGCCTATTGGTTTTCTAACTGGTTTATTAGGTATAAATATAGGAGGAATTCCTGGAGCTGAAAATAAAAATGCATTTGTGATTTTTATAGTTTTTCTTATTATAATTGTAAGTATTCAATTATATATTTTTAGAAAGAAAAAGTGGATTTGATATATTGATTTTAAAGAAAAGAGTATAGATTTTACTCTATACTTTCTTCTTTTTTTAATTCTGTAAATTCACTTGTTTGTATTGCATCTTCATTGAAGTATTCCATTTTATTTTCTGCAATTTCTAAATCTTTT
>NYWO01000052.1 GCA_002685075.1 Arcobacter sp. | reverse complement strand
CATATATTCTCCATTGTTTATTAAAAGAATTATATCTAATTGTTTTTGATATAATTTGAAAAAATAATAAAAATGGAAAATTATGACTTTTAATGGATTCAAAAAAGAAGGTATAAAGTTTTTAGAACAGTTAGAACTAAATAATACAAAGGTTTGGTTTGAAAACAATAGACATATTTGGGAAGAGCATATTTTAAGACCAAATGTAGCTTTTGTTGAAGAGATGGGAGAAACTTTAGAGATATTAGTACCCACAATAAAAGCAAAACCAAAAGTATCTGGTTCTTTATTTAAAATATATAGAGATACAAGATTTTCAAAAGATAAAACACCTATGAAAGATAAAATTGGAATAATCTTTTGGCAAGGTCAGGCTCATAGAATGCAAAGTGCGAGTTATTATTTCTTTTTTAATACACAAATGTATTATATAGCAACAGGAATTAGAACTTTTAAGCCACCTTTATTAAAAGCCTATAGAAAATATATTCAAAATAAAACAAATGCTATGAATTTACATAATATCTTAGAAGATATAAAACAAAAAGGCTACCAACTTCCAGAACCAAAATACAAAAGATTGCCACAAGGTTTTAAAGAAGAAGATGAATACTCTTATCTTTCAAAATACAATGCAATTTTTGGCTTTCAAACTTACGAAATAGATGATACTTTTTATAAAGAAGAAATTGTAGAGAAAGCTTTTCAAGTTTTTCAAGACATGGATGAATTAAGACAATGGTTATATGAGCTTACACTTACTGTTGAGGATTAATTAAGGATATTAAATCATTTTAGTATAATCACTTTTTTAAAATAAATAAAATGGAAAACAATGAAATTAATTGAAGATAATATTACACAAACTCTAGATGAAATTTATTTAGTAGAAACACTAAACTTAGATAATAAAACAATTTTAGAACTAGGATGTGGAAATGCATCTATGACAAGACAAATTGCTCAAAATGGTTCAAATAGAAAGGTAATCGCTTGTGAAGTAGATGTTGTGCAACATGAAAAAAATTTATTACTAGATATTTCTAATATTGAGTTTAAACTAAATGGTGCACAAAAAATTGACTTAGAAGATGATAGTGTTGATGCTATTTTTATGTTTAAGTCTTTTCATCATATTCCTTATGATTTAATGAAAAAAGCCTTAGCTGAGATAAAAAGAGTTTTAAAACCAAATGCTCTTGCTTATATATCTGAGCCTTTATTTAAAGGTGGACAAAATGAACTTGTTGCAATGTTTCATGATGAAGAACAAGTACGTATTGATGCATTTGAACATATCAAAGAAGCAATAGAAAATGAAGAGTTTAAACTTTTTAGAGAGTTATTCTTTCAAACAGAAGTTAAATATAAAGATTTTAAAGATTTTAAAACAAAGCAAATGAACTTATCTTACAATGATAATAATATAACAAAAGAATTAGAAGAAAAAATACAAAATAAATTTAACAGTTACAACAATGGGAAAGATGTATCTTTTATGAAACCATTTAGAGTTGATATTCTACAAAAAATATAAAATAAGAGTAAAAGTATGACAAACAACAAATATAATGAAAAAATAGAAAAACTAATAAAATGGGCACATGCATATTATGTAGAAGATAATCCACAAGCAAGTGATGAAGAGTATGATTTATTAAGTAGAGAGTGTTTAGCTTACGAGCAGGAAAACCCTACTCTTTCACATCCAAACTCACCAAATAAAAGAGTTGGTGGTTTTGTTCTTGAAGGTTTTAACAAAGCAAATCACCTAAGTAGAATGTGGTCACAAGAAGATGTTTTTAATACAAAAGAGTTAGAAGATTGGATAAATAGAGCTAAAAAAGTAAATACAAATTTAGAGTTTTACTGTGAGCCAAAGTTTGATGGGGCTTCTTTAAATCTGATTTATGAAAATGGTTTATTAAAACAAGCAATTACAAGAGGTGATGGAAGTACTGGTGAAGATATTACAAATAATGTAAAAACTATTCATTCAATTCCTTTAAAAATAGAAGAAAAGTCACTTTTAGAAATTAGAGGTGAAATTGTAATAAAAAAAGCAGATTTTGAAAAAATCAATCAAGATAGATTAAAAAACAATGAAGCTTTATTTGCAAATCCAAGAAACGCAGCAGCAGGGAGTTTAAGACAATTAGACCCAAGTATTACAGCAAAAAGAAAGCTATTCTTTAATGTTTGGGGAATTGGAGAGAATTCTTTAGAATTTGATAAAAACTCTGAAATGATGAATTATATTTATTCTTTAGGTTTTGCGAAACCTCCAATGACAACAAAAACAAAAACTGTTGAGGGAATTGAAAAGCTTTATCATGAAATAATAGCAGCTAGAAATGATATAGAAATGATGCTTGATGGAATGGTTATAAAAATAGATGATTTAGAAACACAAGAAGAGTTAGGTCATACAGTTAAATTTCCTAGATATTCATGTGCATATAAATTCCCAGCAGTTGAAAAAACTACAAAAATAGTAAATATTATTCAACAAGTAGGACGTACAGGAGTTATAACACCTGTTGCAATTGTAGAACCCACTTTAATTGATGGTTCTACAGTTGAGAGAGCTAGCTTACATAACTATGATGAAATTGCAAGACTTGATTTAAGAATCCATGATGAGGTAATAATTATAAAAAGTGGTGATATTATTCCTAAAATCACAAAAGTATTTACAGATAGAAGAGATGGCACTCAAGAAGTTATACAAAGACCAACACAATGTCCTCAGTGTCAAAGTGAGCTTTTAGATGAAGGAACGTTAATCAAATGTCAAAACCTTGATTGTCCTTCAATTGTTGCTAATTCTATTATATATTTTGCATCAAAAAATTGTATGAATATTGATGGTTTAGGAATAAAAATAGTTGAACAATTAGTTAGTGAAAAAAAGATCTATGATATTTTAGATTTATACTCATTAACATATGAAAAACTTCAAGATTTAGAAGGCTTTAAAGAAAAGAAAATCTCAAATCTTTTAAACTCAATTGAAAATACAAAAGGTACAACACTTCATAGAGTAATAAATGCCTTAGGAATAGAGCATATTGGAGAAGTTGCTTCAAAACAAATCTGTTTAGAATTTGGATTAAATGTAATTAATATAGATTTTGATTCTCTTGTAGCTCTTGATGGTATTGGAGAACAAATGGCTAATTCATTTACTGAGTTTATGAGAGTAAATAATGGCTTAGTATTAAAGCTACTTGATATTATAAAGCCTATTATAGAAGTAAAAGTAGAAATTCAAGAGAATAACTTCAAAGACACTACAGTTGTTTTAACTGGAACTATGAGTGTTAGTCGGGGTGTTATAAAAAAACAATTAGAAGCACTAGGAGCAAAAGTAGGTTCTTCAGTTTCAAAGAAAACTGATTACTTAATATATGGAGAGGATGCTGGAAGTAAGTATGATAAAGCAATTGATTTAAAAGTTAAGACATTAACAGAAGATGAGATGAATGCATTAATTTAAATGTGTTACTTTTTTCTATAGTTCATTAAACTATCTAAATAATTTACTCAATTGCTAGGTATATACTATATTTTTATTTTATAATGATTCAAAATTTAAATATATTTAGAATAAGGCTACGTAAATGAGTGAAGAAATAAAAAGAGAAAAATCATTAACTATGACAATGCTAATGACTCCTGATAAAGCTAACTTTTCAGGAAAAAATGTTCATGGTGGTGAAATATTAAAAATGCTTGATCACGTTGCATATGCTTGTGCGGCAAGATATACAGGAATGTATGCAGTTACATTATCAGTTGATATGGTATTATTTGAAAACCCTATTAAAATTGGTTCATTAGTAACTTTCCATGCATCAGTAAACTACACAGGTAGAACTTCAATGGAAATTGGTATTAAAGTAATTTCTGAAGATATTAAAGATCATACAATTAAAAATACAAATGTATGTTACTTTACTATGATTGCAGTTGATGAAGAAGGAAAACCAACTCCTGTTCCTAAGTTAAATCTTGTAACTGAAGATGATAAAAGAAGATACGAAGATGCTATTAGAAGAAGAGAATCTAGAATGACTGCTAGAAGTGGAAAATAGTGATTTAAATATCAATTTTACTAAAAAAAAGGGGATGATATAAATCATCCCCTTTTTTTATGACTAATATAAAAAATATATTAAGCTTTTTGCTCAATATATTCTTCATAAGACCCTTTGAAATCAATAATTGATCCATCATCTTGAATTTCAATAATTCTATTTGCATAAACATCAAGTAATTCCCTATCATGTGAAACACAAATAACAGAACCAGGATATGCAAGTAATCCTTCACCTAGCGCAATAATAGCTTCTAAGTCAAGGTGGTTTGTAGGTTCATCTAAAACCATAAAGTTAGGTTGTTCTAACATAATTTTTGAAAGCATCATTCTATGTTTTTCACCACCTGAACATGACTTAACTTTTTTCTCTTGTTCAGTTCCGTTAAATAACATTCTTCCAAGACAATTTCTAATTTCAGAAATATCTGCATTTCTATCAAAATCTCTTAACCAATCATATAATGTAATATCACCATCAATTAAATCTGTTGCATTTTGAGGGAAGTAACCATTTTGAATAGTTGCACCCCAGTGAATATCACCAGAATCAGGTTTCATATTTTCAACCATAATTTCACATAAAGTTGTTTTACCAGCACCATTTGGGCCGATTAATGCGATTTTATCATCTTTTTCAACAGTAAAAGAAATATCATTTAATACAACTTCTCCATCAAAAGATTTAGATAAGTTTTTAACACTAAGTAATTCTTTCCCCACTTCTCTTTTTTGTTTAAAGATAATAGATGGATCACGTCTACTTGAAACTTTAATTTCTCCAACATTTAATTTATCAAGTTGTTTTTGTCTTGAAGTTGCTTGTTTTGCTTTAGATGCATTAGCACTAAATCTAGTAATAAATTTTTCTAATTCTTCTTTTTCTTTAAGCTTTTTGTTTACATCTGTTTCATTTTGCTTAGAAATTAACATAGAAGCAATATACCAATCATCATAATTACCAGAGAATTCTCTAATTTGTTTATAATCAACATCTAAGATATTTGTACATACAGCATTTAAGAAGTGTCTATCATGTGAGATTACAACCATAGTACCATCATGATGTTGTAATTGATTTTCTAACCAACCAATAGTTGTAATATCAAGGTTATTCGTAGGCTCATCTAAGAATAATACATCAGGTTTTGGATATAAAACTTGTGCAAGTAAAACTTTAAACTTATCTCCACCTGTAATAGTTGACATTAAATCTGTTTGTTGAGCTGCAGGAAAACCTAAATCTTCTAAAATTTTAGTAATCTTTACGTCATATTCATAAGTTGGATCTTCTTCACAACAAATGATTTCTAATTCACCTAATCTATCCCCAACTTCATCTGTGTACTCTTCTAAGTATAATTTTTCTTTTTCTTTGATAGCATCAAATAATCTTTTATTTCCTAAAAGAACTGTATCAAAAATAGAATAGTTTTCATAAGCAAATTGATTTTGTCCTAAAGTTCCAACTTTTTTACCATTTTGAATTTGAATTTCACCTTCAGTTGCATCTTCTTTACCTGATAATATATTTAAAAACGTAGTCTTACCAGCACCATTAGCACCAATTAATCCATATCTTTTACCAGCATCTAATTTTACATTTATCTCTTGAAATAAAACTCTTGGACCAAAAGCTTTTTTAAGGTTTACAGTTTGAACCATATTGTATTCTTCTCCATATTTTTGTATTCTTTTCTAATTATATCGCGATTATATCTAAAAATATTTATTCTAAAGTTAAAGCTCACTATCAAAAGCTAAGGCTAAAATATCTTCTTCTGTTAGTTCTGTTTTCTTTTCAACAGGAGGATTTTTTATTTTTAGTACTTTATCTTTTAACTCATTTAAATTATATTTTGTTAAATTTAAAATTAATGTATCAGTAATTTTTTCTTTTGTAAGTGAACCATCATCTACCATTTTTTTTATAGCATTATTTAAATTCATTCTTGTAGCTTCATGTTTCTTTTCTTCATCAGTTAATGAAATATAAGCTTTATCTAAATAAGACATTACAGCAGCACCTGGATATTTATAAGTAACTACTGATTTATAAACATATTTATGATTTTTTATTTGATCTAATTTAACTCCCGTAAAAACTGCACCATGAACTGTTTTTAGACCTTCTAAATCTTTTATAGGATTATGTGAACATACATAATCTTCTTTTACAATTGATGGTGAGTATTTTAAAGATGAAATATTGTTTTTTAACACAATAAAACTACCACCAACTTCTTTTGGAGATCCTTTTAAAGATGAAATTTCATTTTTAAAACAATGAAAATTTCCTGTAACTTTTGAAGGAGAGCCTTCTAGTGAAACTAATTCATTATCACTAATATCAAAGTTTCCATCAACAATATTAAATTTTAGAGGCAATTTTATTAAATTTGATAATTTGTCAGCTAAGTGAACATCACCATTTACATCTACTGAATTATCTTTTAGAATATGAAAATTTGTAACTCCATGTTTTTTTAGCCATCTATTAATATCATCAATATTTGATAGTTCTACTAAAGGTTTATATATATGAGCAACAACCTCACTACCTTTATATCTCCAAACATTTTTTTCTTCATCATGAGAGCTTGTTACATGGTTTAATCTAATATCAGTAATTAAATCCCAACCAATTTCATCTGATATATTTTCTAAATCTGTTAATTTATTATTATTACAAATATAATCATGACCTACTGTAATAGGACCTCCTGTTAAATCTTCAATTAAATTATCAGAACAGTCAAAATATGTATCTATATATTTCGCTCCACCTTTTAATGAAGTAATTTTGTTATTAGAACATTTAAAATGTCCTTTAACAGTTCTAGGTGCTCCTTTTACTGAAATGATTTTATTGTCACTACAATCAAAAAAACCATCTACTTCTTTGGGACAATATGACAAAGATGTTAACTCATTCTTAGAACAATCAAAGTCTCCAACCTTATAAGGAGCACCAAATAATGACTCTAATATATTATTAGAACAATTAAAATCCTTAAGAACACTATCTGGACTTCCTTCAAGGGATGTTAAT
Organism: Arcobacter sp.; assembly: GCA_002685075.1. Lineage (GTDB taxonomy): Bacteria > Campylobacterota > Campylobacteria > Campylobacterales > Arcobacteraceae > Poseidonibacter. The sequence goes on along the minus strand of NYWO01000052.1, from coordinate 22,150 downwards.
GAGTTATTGCTAATATCAAAGTATCCATCTATTGATTTAAACTTTATTGGTATTTTTTTACCATCTAGTTTTCCATTTAAATTAACATTTCCGAAAACACTTACTTCTAAATCATCACTTATAATATAATTATTTATTGAAAACTTGTTTAGCCATTCCTCAATTTGTGGAACACTTTTCATTTATTACCTTTTCTATATTTATATAAAATTATTATTTATTGTATTTTAACATCTTCTATCTTATTAGGTCTGAAATTACTTCAAAATAGTACTAATTTAGTAAATTTTAAGTATCCAACAGCTAAGATTTTATCGTTATATACTTATGTATACAAGGAAAGAAATTGGAATTTTCATCTTCACTTACTGTTTTAAATGCTAAAACACCATTTTTATTGGAAAAAAGAATACTACTATTAGAAGCTATTTTAGAACATGGTTCTATTTCAAAAGCTGCAAAAGCCGTGCCTATGAGCTATAAAAGTGCATGGGATGCAATAAATAGTATAAATAACCTCTGTGAAAAAACTGTTGTTTTAAGAGAAACTGGTGGTATTGGTGGTGGTGGTGCAACTGTAACAGAGTATGGTAAAAATCTAATTAATACTTATACAATTTTACAAAAAGAACATGCAAAATTTCTAGAACGACTTACAACATTAACAGATTTTAATTCAGGTAATTTAAAATCTTTACAAAGGTTTACAATGCAAATTAGTGCAAGAAATCAAATTTTAGCAAAAATTGATAATATAGAAATTGATAAAGTTAATGCAAACATCATCTTAAAAACAAAGAGTAATCAAAGATTAGTATCTTCGATTTCTAAAAACTCTGTTGAAAATTTAACACTTGAAAAAGATAAAGAAGTTCTTGCAATTTTCAAATCAAATAATGTAATGATATCAACTAATTACGTAGAAGGGTTTAGTGCTAGGAATAAAATAAAAGGTATTATAAATAAACTAAATTTTAGTGAAGTTAGCTGTGAAGTTAATCTTTTAATAAATGATACAGATGTAATAACTTCTGTTATAACAGCTGAATCTGCAAGAGAGTTAAAACTAGAAATAAACCAAGAAGTTTATGCAATCATAAAATCATCAGATATTATGATTGGTATGTAAATAAGGAGTATTAAATGATAAACAAAGTATTGATTGTATCTATTTTATTAGTATTAAACTTAAACGCAAAAGAGATTACAGTTGCCGTTGCTGCAAATGTTTCTTATGCAATTAATGATTTAGTTAAAGAATTCAATGTTAAAAACCCTAATACAAAAGTTAATATAACTTTAGGAAGTAGTGGTAAGTTAAGTGCTCAAATAACACATGGTGCACCATATGATTTATTTTTATCAGCAAATATGAAATATCCTAATGATTTATATAAAAATAATTATGCAAGTACTATTCCAAAAGTTTATGCAAAAGGTTCATTAGCCTATTTTTCTAATAAAAAACTTGACTTTACAAAAAGTTTAAATGAGTTATTAGAAGATGAAAATATTAAACAAATTGCTATTGCTAACCCTAAGACAGCACCTTATGGAATTGCAAGTTTTGAAGCTTTAAAAAATGCAAAAGTTTTTGATAATGTTAAATCAAAATTTGTATATGGTGAATCAATCTCTCAAACTATTATGTACAGTGTAAGTGCTACAGATATAGGAATTATTGCCAAATCTTCTTTGTTTTCTAAAAATATGAGTAAATACAAAGAGAATATCAATTGGAAAGAAGTTGATGCTAAGCTTTACACTCCTATAAAACAAGGTATTGTAATATTAAAAAGAACAAAAAACAAAGAAGAAGCTCAAGTTTTTTATGATTTTATTTTTTCTAAAAATGCAAAAGATATCTTTAATAATTATGGATACTTAATAGATGAATAAACTAAAAGCAGTTGTAGTAAATATTGATAGCTTAGAAAATCTCACTATCGCTCAATTTGACTTCAAAGGGACAAGACTATCAATGATGAGTTTAGGTCTTTCAAATATAGAAGTCGGAACAAAAGTACTTTTAAGTATAAATGCTTCTCATATAGCTATAGCAAAGGATTTAAAAGGTGATATAAGTCTTTCAAATAGGTTTGATTGTATAATAAAAAAACTAGTTAAAGGTAAACTATTAAGCTCTCTTAGTCTTGATTTTAAAGGTACTCTTTTAACAAGTATTATTACTACAAACTCTGTAAATAGAATGAACTTAAAAGAAAATGACGAAGTTACAGCTTTAGTAAAGGCAAGTGAATTATCAATACAAAAGGTTATATCGTAATGAACTACTTAAGTGATTTGGAACTTGAACCCTTTATTTTATCTTTTAAATTAGCTTTATTAACTACTATTATTTTATTTATTATTTCTTTACCCCTTGCTTGGTATTTATCACAAACAAAATCAAAATTTAAGCCAATTTTAGAAGCAATAACTGCCCTTCCAATAGTTCTTCCTCCTTCTGTGTTAGGTTTTTATTTGCTTTATACTTTATCTTTAAACTCTCCTATTGGAAGTTTTTTTGATGAATATTTAGGAATAAAGTTAGTTTTTAACTTCACAGGACTTGTTGTAGCTTCTTGTTTTTATAGCCTTCCTTTTATGGTTCAGCCACTTCAAAGTGGTTTTGAAAGTTTAAATAAAAATATGCTGGAAGCTAGTTATATAAGTGGGAAAAGTAAATTTACAACAATCTTTAAAGTTGCCCTACCTAACATAAAACCAGCACTTTTAACTGCTATTATTATTACTTTTGCACATACAGTTGGTGAGTTTGGTGTAGTTTTAATGGTAGGAGGAAGTATACCAAATGAAACAAAAGTAGCATCAGTTGCTATATATGAATATGTAGAAATACTTGATTATACTAATGCTCATATATACAGTGCTATTATGTTAATTATGAGTTTTATCGTATTGTTTAGTGTATATGTGTTTAATGCTAAACAGAAAAAAACATTTATTTAGGAGTTATTATGAAAAAAGAAAATTTACTTATAGTTATTTCAACAAAAAATATTGATAGTATTTTAAAGTTCCCCCTACTTTACGGAGGTGTTTCAATTCCAAGAGGATATTGGAAAAGAGTTCATATCATGTTTTGGGGTGCTTCAATAAAATCAGTTATTAAAAGTAAAAAGATTAGAAAAAAAATTAAAGAGATTCAAAAAGATGGTGTTGAATTTAGCTCATGTATTGTGTGTGCTGAAGAATACGGTGTCGTTAAAAAGTTGGAAAAACATGGAATAGTGTGTAATCATACAGGTGAGCTATTAAATAAAGCATTACAAAATGATAAGAAATGGTCAACACTTACGGTTTAATAGCTTTAATATGAAGGAAATATAAATGGAATTGGTTTATTTATGGGTTGAAGAATATAAAAATATTAAAGAACAAGGATTTAACTTTTCTCCTAGATTTGAGTGTCATTTTGATAAAGATACAAATGAATTAAGAATAGATGAAAATAAGGATTTTGTAAATATTTTTCCTGAAAATATAAATATAACTGCAATTGTTGGTGAGAATGGGAGTGGAAAGAGTAGTTTAATTAATTCTCTAATAACTTATTTTAATGAAGATAAATATTTTTTCGTATACAAAATGAAAAATGAAAAAAAGTTTTATTATTATAACCCATGTAATATAGAAATAAAATTTATACCAAAAGGTTTAGAAGTTAAGAAAGCAGAACCAACACAAATGAAGACATTTTTTGAATTTAAATCAATTCTTTTTAATGATAATTTATTTGTAGATAATATATATCATGGTGTTCAGGACATGACTCAAAGAAGTTTTATTTTTGAACTAATTAAGAATGATTCTTTTAATGATATTGAAACTTTTGTAAACAAAATAAATATTCAATTAATTAAAAAAATTTTAGATTTAATAAAAAGAGATGTAAAAGCTATCCCAATTGATTATAAAAGTCTTTATTTAGAAATAAAATTTCATCATTCAATTGATAAAGAAGATATATATAAAGACTTGTTAAAGTATAAAGATGATGAAATTTATACAATTCCCTTTGAAAAATTTGATATCTTTGAAAAAATAACAAATGAATTATATTCATTTGATATATCATTTAAATACAATAAAAATTATAAAAACATACAATCTTTACCAAGTCATGGAGAAATTAGTTTACTTTATTTATTTAGTTCAATATATTCACAAATAATACCTATTCTAGAAGATGAAAGAAAAGACCATAAAGAATATTATAAAAATAATGTAATGTTAATATTAGACGAGCCAATAAATTCATTCCATCCACAGTGGCAAAAAGAATTTGTTTATAATCTAACTAATTTTTTAAAAGAGAATTTTCTAAATATCGAATTTCATATTGTTTTAACAACTCATTCACCCTTTATACTATCAGATATTCCAAAAGAAAATGTAATATTTTTAAGAAAAGGGAAAAATGTTAATAAAGAAGTAAATTTAAATACTTTTGGAGCAAATATTCACACTCTTTTATCCCATGGTTTTTTTATGGAAGATGGGCTTATGGGAGAATTTGCAAAAAGTAAAATTGAAGAAATAAAAAACTTTTATGATGAAAATAAAGATTTAAAAAAAGAAGATACTGAATTCAAAACTAAAAAGATAGAGTTTATACAAAAAAAAGATTCTTTTTATCATATTAAAAAGATAATTGGTGAACCATTTTTACAAACTATTATCAAAAACTATTTAGATGAATTAGAGATTTTATTTAATGGTAAAAATCAGTTTTTAGATAATGAAATAAAAAGATTACAAAGCCTTAAAGATGACTAATTTAAAATATTCAAATTATTTAAAAGATAAAAATTTTAATATTAAATATAATTATTATCAGTTATTTAAAAAAATAGAAAAAAAATATAATAAATTAAAAGAAAAATATCCATATAGTTTATTATTTTATGATATAAAATTTAAAGAAATTATATTTTTCAAAAAAGAAACCTTATTTAAAATTGAAAATAGAATAGCTGAACAATCAGAAAAAGTATTAGGTTTTAGAAAAAATATAAAAGAGGAAATTAAAACAATATTTAATTATGAAGGGAATAATCAAAGAAAAAAGATAACTCCATTTTTTACAAAAAATTTTAATTTTAGAACTTGTTTTTATTGTAATAAAGATTTTATCAATAATTTTGAAGAAGATACAGATAAACTAGTCTCAACTTTTCAACTAGACCATTTTTATGATAAAGGAACTTATCCATATTTAGCTTTGTCTTTTTATAATCTTATTCCTTCTTGTCCTACATGTAACTCTTCAAAAGTAAAGGGAAGTAAAAATACATTTACCCATGATTCAAATGTAGGACGATATAAAAATGAAACTTGTCTATCCCCAAATGACAAAAAGTTTGATTTCCATAATAAAGTAAAATTCAAACTATTTTTAGACAAAGATTCTAAACACCTACAAATAAAATCAAAAGATGACTTAGAAATACCATTAAAAGAACAGTTTACAAATGATTATGATAAATACATAGAAGTATTCAAATTAAATGAAAGATATAAAGCTCACAAGGATATTGTATACGATATGATACAAAAAGCTGAACTATATCCTGAAAGTAGACTAAAAGAGTTAGAGAATTTAACAGGAATACCATTTCAACAAATTAAAAAAGATATTTTTAATCTAATAGATAAAAATGAAGACTTATCAAAAAAACCGTTTAGTAAACTTATAAAAGATATTAGCGAAGAACTAGGACTTACAAAATGATAAAAATAGATATAAATAAACAACTTCATGGTTCAAATGGTTCTATGACTTTAGATATTAAATTAGATATAAAAAAAGGTGATTTTATAGCATTATCTGGTCTTAGTGGCAGTGGAAAAACTACCCTGCTTCGTGTATTAGCTGGTTTAGAAGAAGCTTCTGGAAATATATCTGTTGATGAAGATATGTGGCTTGATGGAAAAAATAGCTTAACTATTCAAAAAAGACAAATTGGTTTTGTTTTTCAAAACTATGCACTATTTGATAATATGAGTGTTGAAGAAAACCTTTTATATGTAAAAAAAGATAAAAAACTCAGCTCAAAGCTTTTAGATATTACAGAATTATCTGCATTAGCTAAAAGATCTCCCAATACTTTAAGTGGTGGACAAAAACAGAGAATAAGCTTGTGTCGTGCTTTAATGAATAATCCAAAGTTATTACTTATGGATGAACCTCTTTCAGCTCTAGATCCAAATATGAGATTGAAACTTCAAAATGAAATACTAAAGTTACATAAAGAGTTTAACACTACAACTATTATGGTAAGTCATGAACCAAGTGAAATTTACAGATTAGCTAATCGTGTTTTGGTAATGGAACAAGGCAAGATTATAAAAGATGGAAATGCAACAGAAATATTATTAAAAACATCAGGTTCTCAAAAATTTTCTTTTGAAGGTGAAATATTAGATATTATAAAAACAGATGTAATTTTTATAGCTATTATCTCAATTGGTCAACAGTTAGTAGAAGTTGTTTTATGTGAAGATGAAGCAAAGCAGTTTAAAACAGGTGATAAAGTAAGAGTAGGAACAAAAGCCTTTTCCCCTACTTTATCTAAAGTTTAATTATCTAGATTATTAGATTGAATTTATTTAATAAACTCTACTACATCTTCTAGTTTTTCTCTTAACTGTGAAGATTGTTCATTTAATCTATATCCAAATGGAATAACTACTGATAATTGATATTTTGTAGTATCTAAACCTAATATCTCTTCAACTTTTTCTTTTTCATAACCTTCAATTGGACAAGAATCAACACCTTTAATTCCACCAGCTGTCATCATATTTGCAGCTGCTAAATAAGTTTGTTTTGAAGTCCATGAATATACATTTTCATCACTTGATAAAGTTTTTTCTAGATGACTTGCATATAAACCTAAATACATATCAAGTTTTTCTTGAGGCATAGTTCTTCTTTTAAACTTTCTTTCAACGATACCAGATTCAGGTTTAACAGCATCAATAGCTGCTAAAATGATAATTAAATGTGAACAAGAAGTAACTTGAACTTGATCCCAACATGCAGGTCTTAGTTTAGCTTTTAAGTCTTCATTAGTAATTACTAAAAACTTCCAAGGTTCCATACCAAAAGATGAAGGAGATTTTCTTCCAGCTTCTAAGATATAATTTAAGTCCTCATCAGATATTTTTTTTGTATCATCAAAAACTTTACAGGCATGTCTGAAATCCATTGCTTCTTCAAACGTTTTATTCATTTACTATCCTTTTTTATTTATTAGGTATTTTTTATTAAGGAAGTATATTAATAATAAACTTAAACAACTCTTACATTACTTTAGGTAAGTAATGATATATAATAAATATTCTGCTATAATTATCTTGATTAAAAGGATTATGAATGTATGAAATAAATGAAAAAGAGTTTAAGTGCCCAATATCAGTAACTTTAGATATTTTTAATGATAGATGGAAACTATCTATAATTTGGCATTTATTAGAAAATGATTTAAGATTTAAAGATTTACATTCCCAAATTGATGAAATAACACAAAAAACTCTTACAGTAAAATTAAAAGAGTTAGAACAAAAAAATATAATACATAGAGAAGTATTTGCACAAGTTCCACCTAAGGTTGTTTACTCATTAACAAGTGCAGGAAAAAGATTAAAGCCTGTTTTAGATGAAATGTTTGATTGGGGTGTTGGTTATGTTCAAGAGTTTGGAAATATTACAGCTGATACTAGATGTAAAACAAAAGAAGATAAATAAAGTTTATAAATGGAAAATTTTCTTTTAATTGGCTTTGCCATAGTAATAGGATATACCCTACAAAAACTTAAAATTTTTCCTAGTGAAACTCCAAATATTTTAAATAAGTTTATAATATATATTTCACTACCTGCAATAATTTTATTGCAAGTTCCTAAACTACAATTTTCTTTTGATATTTTAATTCCTGCTATTATTGCATGGATTGTTATGGGATTATCTGCAATTATAGTAATATTTTTTTCAAAACTTTTACATTGGTCAAAAGATGTTACGGGTGGGTTATTATTAGTTGCTATTTTAACAAATAGTTCTATTATGGGTATTCCTATAATCAATGCATACTTAGGTGAAGTTGCTCTTCCTTATGTTTTAATATATGATCAACTTGGTACTTTTATAGCACTTGCTGTTTATGGAGCTTTTATTACAGCTTACTATTCATCGAATTCTAATTTAAGTTTTAAACTTATTGTTCAAAAAATTATTACCTTTCCATCATTTTTAGCTTTATTATTTGCTCTTTTATTTTTAGGAAAGACTTTTCATCCAATGATAACAGGTATTCTTACAACATTTGCAAATACTTTAATTCCAGTGGCTCTTGTAGCTGTTGGTTTACAATTACAGTTTAAACTACCAAAGCATGATATAAAACCTTTAAGTATCGCACTTATAATAAAACTTATAGTTGCTCCATTTATTGCTTATCTTACTATTATGCTATTTGGATGGAATAATCTTGCCGGACAAGTATCAATTTTAGAAGCAGGTATGGCTCCAATGATAACAGCTGGAGCAATGGCTTCAATGGCAGGACTTGCTCCTAGACTTAGTATTGCTATTGTTGGATATGGGATTTTATTCTCATTTATTACAACTGCTATATTATCCGGACTTATAATATAATTTTTTTCTTTTAACTATTTGTTAACACTAAGATAGTAATATATCTCTACAAATTTAAAATAGGAATATAAATGATTCAAATAGCAAAAAAATTGTTGCTAGCATTATTACTAGGTACAAGTTTAAATGCAGCAACACAGTTATCACAAAGTGAGATAAAACAAATAGAAGAATTAGAACTTTTTAAAAGAGTTCCAATTACAGTAAATAAAGCATATGATCTTAAAGATTTCTATTTATTAAAAGTAATTATTCAAGGAAATCCTGATGAAGTATACTTAACAAAAGATAAAAAGAATTTAATTGCAGGTGATGTTATAAATACTAAGACTGGTACAAAACTTGAGGCTCCAGCTGATGTATCTACTCTTGAAGGAAAAGAAATTTTAACTTATGGAAGTGGTAAAGATGAGTATTTCTTATTTACAGACCCTGAGTGCCCATATTGTAAAAAGTTTGAATCATATTTCCCTCAAATTGAGAAAAATGTAAAAATTAGAGTTTTTTATTATCCTTTAGACTTCCATGTAAACGCTAAAGATATGTCTATATATGTAATGAGTAAAAAAACAAATGCTGAAAAGATCAAAACAATGTTAAATATTACTCTAAATGATGAAGGTTATAAAAATAGAAATTACTCAAAAGAACAATTAGAAGAACTTGAAGCTAGTTTAGAAGCACAAATAGCTATTGCTCAAGAGTTAGATGTAAGAGGTACTCCTGCAGTATTTGATAAACAAGGAAATAAAGTTTCTTGGCCAAATATGCTTACAAAGTACAACGTTAAACAATAAGTATTTATACTTATTGTTTTAACTATTTTTCTATAGAAATATAAATTTCTATTTCATTTTCTTTAGTATAATGTTCAAAATCAACTGAATATTTTCTTTTATACTCATCATTATTTTCAAAGTAATCCCAAATCTCTTTCCAAGTTTCAATTACAACTTGAGGTAATTCACCCTCTTTTTTAAATACAAGGTATTTTTCATCTTCAATTACAATTGCTTTCTTACTCTTTGTAACTTCAACACCAACTGTAACATCATAGTCACCATTTACATCTGATGTATAGTTATTGTAAACTCCGTATATTGAACTATTATTAGCTTTATCATGAGTTGCTGAGTATGCATTTTTTTCTTCATAATCATCCCATAAAGTTGGAATTTTAGATGTTGCTTCATCCATTTCATTTTTATTATTAGTAGTTATACTAATACCACTAATCATTAGTTTTTTAATTCTTGTTGTTTTCACTTTTATGCTCTTTTCTTTCTTAGATTTTAGGATTATAGTAAATATTTACTACTTATAGCATAAAATTTAATTAAGTTTAAAAAGTATTTTTATATTCAATAGAATTTAAAATAGTTTTTACATTGTATTTTGTAGATTTATCACACTCTTTAAATTCAAAACTTAAAGATAAAACTATATTTCCAAGAATTGAGGAGATGATTTCAAATGCGATATTTAAAGTATTACATGAAATAAATTCTTTTTCTTCTATACCTTTGATTAGATATTTATTTATTAAGTCTATATTTTGCTGATTAAACTCATATAGTTTTCTAGATTCTTCTTTATTATTATTAAAAGTCATTCGTAAAAACTCAATAAAAATATATGTAAATTTTTCATCTACTGATTTTGACATAAATAAAGATTTAACTATAAAAAGTATTTTCTCTTTATTTGTTTTATAATTTTCTATATTTTCAAAAATTTTCAAATGCATATTTTCAAAATATACTTTTATGTATTCATCAATTACTTCTTCTTTATTTTTAAAATATTCATAAAATGTACCTTTACCTATATTTGCAGTAATTGTAATTTCAGAAATTGTAGTGTTTGCAATGCCTTTTTTATAAAATAAATTTGATGAAATTTCTATAATTTCTTTTCTTCTTTTATCTCTTATATTAGTACTCATTTAAAGTTCCTTTCAAAAAAACAAGAGGATTTATTCCTCTTGTTTTTTTATTTTTCTTCAAGTGCTCGTTTTGCCATTTTTTCATCACTATTTGTAATTTTTTCAACTACATAATAGAACATTGGAATAAAAATAATTGCAATAAATGTAGCAGCTAACATTCCACCAATAACACCTGTACCAATAGAGTGTCTACTAGCAGCTCCAGCTCCATGTGAAATCGCAAGAGGAACAACACCAATTGTAAATGCTAAAGATGTCATAATAATTGGTCTTAATCTTAATTTTGCTGCTTCAACTGCTGCATCAACTAATTTCATACCTTCTTTTCTTTTATGTAAAGCAAACTCTACAATTAAAATTGCATTTTTTGCACTAAGTCCAATAAGAACTAACAATCCAACTTGGAAATAAATATCATTTGATAAACCTCTCCAAACAGTAGCTTCTATAGAACCTAATACAGCAAATGGAACTGCAAAAACAATAGCAATTGGTAAGAACCATCTTTCGTATAAAGCTGAAAGAATTAAGTATAAGAAAACAATACCAGCTATAAATGCTAAACTGCTATTAGTAGATAATTCTTTTTCTTGATAAGCAGTACCTGTCCATGCAATTGAATAATCAACTGGTAATACTTCTTTTGAAATTTTTTCAATTACATCAAGAGCTTCACTTGAAGAAACACCAGGAGCAGGAGATCCAGAAACTTTTGCTGATTGGAACATATTCATTCTTGTAATAATATCAGTACCTGTTGTTTTTTTAATTGCTACAAATGATGTAATTGGTAATAAATCACCATCACTTCCCCTAACAAAAATTTTATTTAAATTATCAGGGTTTTCTCTATATTTTTGAAGTGATTCAATCACAACATTATAATTTTTACCATTTAAAGTAAAATCATTTACATATTTATCTGCTAAACTTGCATTTAATGCTGTAAAAATATCACTAGTAGTTACACCTTTTGAAAAGGCTTTTTGATAATCTACTTCCATTTTATATTTTGGAGTATTTACATTAAGAGTTGATCTAACTCCTACTAAACTAGGATCAGCATTTGCTTTTTTAACTATTTCAGTTACATATTTATTTAATTCCATAATATCAGTACTATTTCTAGCTTGAACATACATATCAAAACCACCAGTCATTGACATACCTGGAATTGGAGAAGGAACAACACCAAAACTGAAACCTTCAGTTGTAGTTTGCATTAATTGTCCTGTAAACTTCTTAGCTAAATATGGTGTTTGTTGATCTGGATTTAATCTTTCATCCCAATCTTTCATATCAACAAATGTAATCATTGCATTTGTTCTATTTGTAAAAGTACCAAAATCCATACCTGGAATTTGAAATACTTGATCAACATTTGGATTTTGTGTAACAGTGTCATAAATCTGACCTGCAAGTTTTTCTGTTCTAGTTAGTGAAGAACCTGGAGGATTATAAGAAAGAATAAATACATTTCCTTGATCTTCAGTTGGAACTAGTTCTGTATTCATTTTCCCATATTCAGAATATGTAACATAAACTACAGCTGCATAAATTACTAGAAATACTACGGAAAGTCTAATAACAAATCTAACAATTTTCGCATATCCATTTGATAAAGCATCAAACATTTTATTAAACCATCTGAAAATAAAGATTGGTTCACCATGAACAGGTTTTAGTAATAAAGCACAAAGTGCTGGTGTTAATGTTAATGCAACAAAACCAGAAATTGCAACTGATATTGCAATAGTAACAGCGAATTGTTTATACATTACACCTGAAAGTCCACCAAGGAAAGCAACAGGAAGGAACACAGCTGATAAAACTAAAACTATGGCAATTAATGCACCTGAAACTTCTTGCATTGCTTTCATTGTTGCATCTTTTGGATTCATTCCATCAGACATATGCTTTTCTACATTTTCAATAACAATAATAGCATCATCAACAACAATACCAATTGCAAGTACCAATCCAAATAAAGTTAGAAGATTTATACTATATCCTAAAGCATACATTCCTGCAAAGGCACCAACAATTGAAATTGGTACTGCTAAAATAGGAATTAGTGTAGCTCTCCAGTTTTGTAAGAAAATATAGATAATTAACATAACTAGAAGCATAGCTTCAATAAAAGTATAAATAACCTCATTAATAGAAACTTTAATAAATGATAATGTTTCATAAGGAACTCTATAACTTACACCTGATGGAAAAATTTCTTCAATTTCACTAATTTTTGCATTAATTGCAGCATCAGTATTTAAAGCGTTCGCACCTGATTGTAAGAAAATACCAAAAGGAATTGCATTTTTACCATTATATAAAGGTTTTCTTGAATATGAAGCAGCACCTAATTCAACAGTTGATACATCTTTTAATAATACATTTCTTCCTGTTTCATCAGATTTTAAAATAATATTTGAGAATTGTTCTACATTTTTAAATCTATCTGGTGTTTGTAAAGTATACGTAAACATTTGTTTACTTGATATAGGTTCTTGACCAAATTTACCAGCAGCATATTGCTCATTTTGATCTTTGATTTTTGCAATTATGTCAGCAGCTGTTAAATTAAAACTTACTAATTTATCAGGATCAATCCAAACTCTCATAGCATATTCTTTTTCACCAAAGATAACTACATCACCAACACCCTTTATACGTTTAAGTTCATCAACAATATTGTTTTTTGCATAATTTGATAAAAATAGAGTATCTTTAGAATTATCTGGAGAAATCAATGCATATACTTTTAGCATACTTGCTGATCTTTCACGTACATTTAAACCTTGACTTTGAACAATAGCCGGCATTGTAGAAAGTACTGTTTGTACTCTATTATTTACATTTACTTTTGCATCTTGTCTATCTGTACCTACTTCAAAAAAGATACTAATAGAAGCTGTTCCATCATCTGATGTTGTTGATTCCATATAAATCATATTTTCAACACCATTTAAACTCTCTTCTAATGGTGCAACAACAGTTTGAGCAATAGTTTGAGCACTTGCTCCTGGATATACTGTAGATACAATAATTTGAGGAGGTGACACTTGTGGAAACTGCTCAATTGGTAAGTTTTTAATTGCCAACAATCCAGTAAGAAATATGATAATAGAAATTACCGTTGTAAATACTGGATTTTTTATAAAATAAGAAGAAATCATTTTATTCTTTTCCTTCCATTATTTTAACTTTAGAATTAGGTCTAAGTTTTGCAATATTGCTTAGTACTATTTTATCCCCACTTTTTAAACCACTACTGATAATAACACCTATTGAAGAGTTTTCACCTGTTAGTTCTACTGGTCTGATTTGTGCTGTTGAGTTCTCATCAATAACATATACAACTGAGTTATTTCCACTTTGCATAATAGCCTCTTCTGGAATACTAATAACATTTGGAATTTCTATATCATCAATATTAATATTTGTAAATTGTCCAACAATTACTTTTCCATCTTTATTATTAAATTCTGTTCTTAAAAGAAGCGTATCTGTTGCAGAATCTAATACAGGAGATATATAATTAAGTGTTCCACCCATAATACATTCATTTTGACAATTCATAGAAAATTTTACTTCTTTTGATTTTATATGACTTAAGTATTTCCCAATATCAGTTTGAGGTAATGAAAACTCAGCATAAACAGGATCAACTTTTGTAATTGTTGTTAAAGTAGTATTTTCATTTACATAATTACCAACATTTAATTTAGTAATAGAAATAATTCCACTCATTGGTGCTTTTATTTCTGTATAGCCATATTGAATTTTTGCATTTGTTAAAGCTGCTTGTGCATTTTTTTCATTTGCGATTGCATCTTGATAGTTATAGTAATATTCATCTTTTTGAGATGCACTAATTGATTTTTGTTCATATAATTTTTTATATCTATTCCAATCATTTGTAGCTTTTACTAATAATGATTTTGCTCTATTCACAGCAGCTCTTGATGAATCAACATTTGCTTGATATGTTCTTTGCTCAATTGTATATAGTTTTTGACCTTTTTTTACAAAAGATCCTTCTTCAAAATATCTATTTTCTATTGAACCTGAAACTCTTGCAATAATATCTACACTTTTTTCTGCTTTTATTATTGCAGGATACTTTTTACTTATTTTAACAACATCACTATTTACAGTGAATACTTCAACTGGAACAGCTGGAGCCACTTGTGCTGCATTTGCAAATACAAATGTACTTGTTAATAATACTAAACCTAATAATAATTTCTTCATTTTACATACTCCCATACATTTTTTCCATTTTGATATATTAAATTTGCTTTACTTATTTCTAAAGCATTTTTTACAGCCCATAAAGCACTTTGTGCTTCTGATTTATCACTTAAAGCTTCTAAATAAGAGACATTATTTACAAGACCATTTTCATATTTGTTCTTTGTTACATCATATGTACTTATTGCAGCTTTTAAACTAGCTTCTGCTGATTTGATTTTAAGTTTATTAATATCATAAGATTTTTTTGCCAAACTCAAATCTACATCGGCTCTATTCTTTTCATATTCGTATTTTGATTTTGCACTTAAAAAAGATTTATAAGCTGCATCATAAGCTGTTTTATTTGAATTGAAATCAAATAATTTCCATTCTACGTTTACTGCAAAAACATTTTGATCTCTTAAAGCTTGATCTGCATAAGTATCACTATTATAATTATGATCATAATATGTATATTTATTATCAAGATTTACTTGTGGTTTGTTTGTAGTTTTAACATTTTTAGCATTTAAAAGTTGCGTTTGCACTGAATGTTTTAATGATTTGATATCATTTCTTAAAGTAGCTTCTTCATTTTTAATTTCAATAAAAGAACCATCACTAATAGTTACTCTTTGACCTGTTATATATTCTAACTCATGTAAAATAGTTTGAATATTTAATTCTATTTCTTGTAATTCAACATTTGCTTTTTCCATATTTGATACAATTCTATCTACTTCATCACTTGTAGTAGTTCCTGCATCTAAAAATTTACTAAGTCTATCAAACTGAGCATTTAATTGTTCTATTTCAGTATTTTTAGCTTCTTTTGCAGCTTTATTTGTTAAATAATTAAAATAATGGTCAATAACATCTAATGTTACATTGTTTTTTAATGAAATTAAATCTTCCGAGGAACTATTTATTCTAGATTTATAAGTTTTATATGTTAAATCTTTTTTCCCTCCATCATAAAGACTATAAGATAAATCTACATAAGCATTTAAAGAGTTATTAGCAGCTGATGCAGTTTCATGTGCTACATCTGTATAACCTCCACCTACACTTAGACTTGGTAAATAGCCTTTTTTAATACTATCATATTCTTTTTTTATAGATTCATTACTCATTTTTGATGCTTCTATATTTATATTTACTAATGACATTTTTATTAAATCATCTAAACTTTCTGAGAAAAGTAAAATTGGAAACGTTAATCCCAATAAAACATACTTTGACATTTTTTATCCTTTATATATATCTTCCTAGGAATGTAACATTTAATATCTTATATTTGGCTTACTAGGAAGCTATTTTTAATTATAATTTAATTATTTCTATGATAAACTCTTTTCATGAAAAAAGACTTTTTAGATACATTTTATAAAAACTTAAGTGATAAAGAAGAAGATAGTTCTTTAACTAGTATTACTTTATCAATGGCTATTATCTCAGAGAAAATATATTCTCATGCTAAACATATTCATGATAAATATGATTTAACACGTGCAGAGATTGATTTATTAGCAACTTTAAATATATATGGTGGAGAGTTAACAGCTTCACAGATTTCTGATAGAATGGTTTTTACTTCTGGTGGTATGAGTAAAGTAATAAAAAAACTTGAATTAAAAAAGCTTATCTATAAAAAAGAATCTACAGAAGATAAGAGAAGCTCTTTATTACATATTGAACAAAAAGGTAAAGATATTTTAGATAAATGTTTACCTGAACTTAAACAAGCTCATAGACATTTTTTAGGGGTTTTAAATGAAACAGAAAAAGATATATTAGAAAAAGCTCTTAAAAAAGTTCTCTATAACTCAATAGAAAACTAAATTTAAAAACTATAAAAGATTTAAAATAGAGTCAATTTCAAGTGACTCTAATGTAAAACTACTAATATCCAAATCCTCAAGCATATGTATTTGCGATGTAGTACCATTTAATGGTGTTATATTTATTTGAATTAAAAATTTATAAAAAATTTGTTCTACACTTTTTTTATATTTTTTTGATAATTCTTGAACTTGATTACTTTTTAATATATTAGGATTAGCAGTAAGTGACCAAAAACTTTGATAAGTAATATTTTTTTGTTTACAGAAGTTTCTTATCTCTTTATCATAAGATGATTCACGATAAAATCTATTTTGAATAACCTTTGGTTTTACTTTTGCAATATCATATAAATATCTTAACAATTTAAAATCATAACAATTAGAAATTCCAATCTGCCCTACTTCACCATTTTGTACAAACTCTTCCATAGTTCTATAAACTTTTACTAAATCTTCAATAGGAGAAAAAGGAGAATGGATAAGATAAGAATCAATAAAATCAACATTTAGATTCTTTTTAGAAGTATAAAATGATTTTTCAAGTTGTGTTAAAATATCATCAGATGATAAATAAGGCATATTATTTAAATCTTGACCAGATATTGGTGTAAATTTTGTTTGAATAAATAAATCATCTCTTTTAATACCATCTTCAATGGCATTTGTTAAAGCAATTCCAACTAAATCTTCTCTATAATGCTTTGGTTGACAAGCTGTATCTATTGCTTTAAATCCAGAAGATATTGCAAGTTTTACAAGTCTTGTAGTCTCTTCTTTCTTCCAAGCTGTTCCATAAATCATATTTGTCATTTTAAAGCCTTTTGAAAAGATTTAGTTTTTATCTTAAATTTTTTAAGATCTTTTTACAAACTCTTGTTTTAGTTTTATTGCACCAACACCTGGCACTTTACAATCAATATTATGTCCATCATTTCCTTCTACAAGTTTAATACCTTTAATTTTTGTACCAACTTTTATTCCAGAAGAACTTCCTTTTACCTTTAAATCTTTTATAACAGTTACATCATCACCATCATTTAAAAGTGTTCCATTTGCATCTTTAACTATAAGAACATCTACATCTTCTTCCTCAGTACTTGTTGCAGTCCATTCATGAGCACACTCTGGACAGATAAGTAAACTTCCATCTTCATAAGTATATTCACTGTTACATTTTGGGCAATTTGGTAGTTGTTCCATTTTTTTCCTTTTTTATTATAGATTTCGCATGATATCTAAACTCTTGTTATGACTTGGTAAAACAAGAGTTTTATCTACTTTTTAGAAGGATAAATGTTGCAATTGCTGATATTAATATACCTATAATTGTAAAAAAGTTCATAATAATACCATCAATAAAAAAGGCAATAAGTCCAACAACTGCAGGATTTAGATATACATAAGCCATGACTTTTTTAGGACCTAAAATTACATTTGCACTTTGGTATAAAAATACAGTAAATAGTGTAGTAAAAATCGTCAAATAGCCAATATTTAAAAAATTTGTTGTATTTAATTTTCCCCATTCCAAAGGAATATCAAATAAAACTAAAGCAAGCCCCATCCAAATACAACCACCAATTAAAGTCATAAAAACAACTACTAAAAGTTCATCATCTTTTTTATATAAGTATTTAGAGGTAATAGCATATAAAGTCATCAATAAAATTGTAAAAGAAAATATTATGTCACCTTTATTTAATGAAAAAGCTAAAAATAAATCTAAGTTCCCTTTAAAAACTACAATACAAGTCCCAATTATTCCAAGAATATAAACCATATATTGTTTAGAAGAAAGATTCTGTTTAAAAATAAAAATTGATAAAATACCTGTTAGAAGGGGAATCAAAGTATAAATAGCACCTGTGTTTAAAGCAGTAGTAAGCTCTAAAGCTTTGAACATTCCTATAAAATATCCTGAATAAAAAAAACTCATAAGCATAGTTCTTTTAAAAGTAGAAAAAATTTTAATTCTATATTTTTTAATAAAAAGTATAAACGGAGCTAAAATAAGTGAAGCTAGAATAAATCTCATCAAAGTAATAGATATAGGATCAATAGTCCCTGTTAGTTTCTGAGATACTATAAAAGAGCCCCCTACTAAAAAAGTTGCAAGGATTACAAAAA
The DNA here is from genome assembly GCA_002685075.1 of Arcobacter sp. Lineage (GTDB taxonomy): Bacteria > Campylobacterota > Campylobacteria > Campylobacterales > Arcobacteraceae > Poseidonibacter. The sequence goes on along the minus strand of NYWO01000052.1, from coordinate 3,309 downwards.
TATGGGCTTTTATATTTTGTGACATTAAATCTCCTAAAAGTCGAAGTCTAGCAGAATTTTAATATATTATCATTAACAATTCATTATATAATTTATCCTATGATTAATTAACAGAAAATTAAAAAGGAGTTTTAAATGTTTGCAATATATAATAATGGAAGTGTAGGCTTTAGAAGTACAGCTGATAATTTATACAATCTTAAAAATGTTGATAAACCCTCTGAAGTAGTTTTCAAACCAGAAGAAGGTTTTATACAAGATTTTTCAAATACACAAAAAGAGAATGAACATAATAGAAATATTGATCAAACAGCCATAAATAAATACAAAAAAATGGCAAATATTGATATTTCTGAACCTGTTTATCATATTCAAGATATTATGACAAGAGATTGTGTAACGGTAGATAATAAATCAACTATTTTAGAAGCCTATGATCTTTTAAAAGAAAACAAAGTATCTCAATTACCTGTAGTTAGTTTTGCAAGAAAGATTATTGGATTAATAGATAAAAAAATTATCTTAAATCTTATCATGGATGATATTCAAGACTCTGAAGATATTATTCATAAAAAAATTGATGATATTTATTTACCAGAACTTATTACAGTTGACCCTGTATCTGATATAAGAAGAGTTGCTAAAGTTATGATTGATTTTAAACTTCACGCAATTCCTGTTGTAGATGAAGATGATATTTTATTAGGAATAGTTTCAAAAACTGATATTATTAAAGCTATTTCATCACTACCAAGATTACAACTTTGGTCTTAAATACCAAAGCTGTAAGAATAAAATTTTGAAAGTTCTCTTAATTTTTTAATTCATATCTAGTCTTAAATAATAATTTTGGTTATTATTATAAGATATATTACTAAAAAATGTAAAGTAACTTTATCATTTATAATTAAAAATCACCCATTAGTTTATCATCATTACTAAAATAATCAGTCAAATATTCATCTTTTATTTCTGATAAATTAGCAGAATTTTGAATACTATCTTCATTTGATGTAATAATAGTTTGAATACCTTTTCTATGTAATTCATGAATTGCCAAATAAATACCATCTTCATAAGTATTTTTGTCACCATCAAAAGGGCTATCAAAAGCAACAAATTTGATAAGTTTTTTTTGTGAATATACTTCAGCTACAGAAGAAGCAAAAATAAAACATAAAAGCTTATTTATTGTAGCTTCATTTGTTAAGTCATCATCTTTTACTTTGAGACTAAACTCAATATCATTTGAAGTATTAAGCTCAATTGCAAAAACCACCTCTTTATCTAATACAATTCTTCCATATTTAGAAATGATATTTTTAAATCTATCTATAAAATGGCTGTTAATTAATATTTTATTATCTTCAATAATTTTTTGTAAATCATTTTGTGCACTTTTTAAAGCTTCTGGTTCTATATCTTCTTTTTTGATTAGTTCATCTAGCTCATATTTCTTTCTTATTTTACGACCATCAATCCCTAAAAAATTGGATATAAGTGTTTTGTATTCTACTTCATGTAATGAAGATAGTTTGTTTAATATGAAGGCATCATTTTGATTGTTTTCTTCTCTTAAAAAATAAGTTATGTATGTTCTAAATTTATTTATAGAATAATTAACTTTGTTTTCAAAAAAAGACTTAGCAATACCTAGACTACCTTTTTTGTTAAAATCCTTTTCATCTGTAAGTATAGATTTTTGTTTTGTGATTTTCAACTCAATATTTTTACCACTTTTAATAGGTCTTTTGATTGTCATATATCTATTTGAAGCAATTTGAAGTTCTATATAAAAGATATAATCTTTAAAGTGTTCATGTCCTAAAAAGTGTTTATCTCCTAAGAGACAAAAGTCTATTAGTTTAAAAAGACTACTTTTCCCCACACCATTTGTATCTGAAAGAATAAAGTTTATACCTTTATCAAATTCTATGGTTTTAAAATCATCATTGTTTGAATACAATTTTGATATTTTCATTTATATTTCCTTGTTTTAAATGATAAAGTAACTTTATCATTTTATGCTTAGATTTTGTAAATTTAATTCTAATGTGTAATTAATAAGTATTTGATTATCTCTTTTTATTTCATTCTTACGAGTTTCCACAAATCCAAAACTCTCAAAAAAAGCCTTTTCAAAGTATAGGGATTTGTTTTTTATATTTTTGATTGTAATCTATTATTTTCATAATCTTATTTAGTCCAAATATCAAAAAGTTCGTTCGTAAATGATGAATTTATCTCTCTGTACTTTTCAATAATCTTATCTCTTGAACTAATACAAACTTCATATAAATCCTTTGCTTCTTTTGGAGTTAAATCACAAGTATCTATTCCAAATCTTAAAAGATATTTTTCACTCCACCACTTTTTACTACCTAATAAATGTAAAGCTGGTATATCATTTTTTATATATATTGTTGTTGTTACAACATCGTATGCATGTGCTAAGTCTATATCTTTTATTCCATCATAAAGTAAACCAAAGTTTTTTAAATGAGCATCACCATTTTTAAGTAAGAAGTTTAAAACTGTCATTTTAAAGAAATTTCTTAAAGCTTTTTTCTTATATTTTGGGCTAACAAAAGTTTTTATTGTTTTTACAACTTGCTCATATGTGCCTTCATACTTATCATCTCTTTGTTTTGCTTGAAGTACACACATATCTTCAAAACCTAAATATATTCCATCATCTTTTATATCAAATCTTTTCATAATAAATAGTTTTTTATCATCAGAGATATAAAAATCAGGTACTGGAATATCCGCTTCTTTTACAACTTCCATACACAAAAATTCATTTAGTGCAAGTTCTGGATACTCATCTCCCCATGATTTTACTATGTAATCTTCTAGTTTTAAAGTAGCTTTATTTTCAATTTGGGCTAGTACTTTAGGTTGAACACCAGAAATAGGTGAATTTAAAGCAAATCTATTTACTAACTCATCAAATAATTTTTCATCCTCTGAATGAACTAAATCATCTAAACTTAAAGGTTTTAAATCCTTTGTAGATTCATTTTTATAAGATACTCTACCCTTTATAGATGGAGACATAAGTTTTAATAAACCAAAATCATCTGTCTTAGCAAATTTAGAAAAGTGTTTTTTGATTATAGAGAGTAAATAACCTTCTGGTAGATGCATTTCAAAAATAGGATGCAATTCTTTACTATCCCATGATTTATTTCTTACTGGCATAGTAAGTGTCAAGTGCAAACCAAAAATGCACCAATATGCAGTGTAAAAGTGCACCACTTAGTAACACCTATTTATTAGAAATATCTAATAATCCAGCTTCTCTTT
>NYWO01000051.1 GCA_002685075.1 Arcobacter sp. | reverse complement strand
AACTAATTCCCAGAAATATCTGTAAGTTGCTCTATCGTGTAACTCACCATCATACTGGATTGGTCCCCACTCAGCATCTTGTGCAGCAATTAAGATATTTTGTGCAGCTTCTAATTCTGTAAAGTCAGGTTTCATTGCATCAACAATAGCTTGTACTTGTGTTGGATAAATAGACCACATTCTTAAGAATCCGAACTCATTTCTTGCTTTTTCAGCATCTTTGTAAGTTTGGTATGGGTTCTTTAAGTCTAATGTAACATTGTGACAAGGAATAATATGGTTTTGTAAAGCAGCTTGAACTACTTTAGCTTTAGCAGCACCAATTAATCTATGATCAAATTGACCAGGGCTTCTCATATTTGATGCAGGAATTGCACCTTGGTAACCAGAAACAAAGTCCATTAATCCAAAGTCTAAAACTTGTACCCATGGTAAAGTTGCAGTTTTTTCAACATCTTGTAACGCACCATGTGTTTCAATTAAAACGTGAATTGGGATTTCTCTAGAAATTCCAGCTTCACCAGCAACTTTTTGAATATATTCAACTTGAGTTTTTGCATCTTCATAAGAAGTTGATTTTGGAATAGTAATATATGCTAATTTCTCACCAGCACCTGGTACTAAAATATCAATATCTTGTCTCCAATCTGGATGATCAAAATCGTGAATTCTTGTTCCTGCCATACCATATTTATTTGCTTCAGAGTTTACAACTCTAACAATCATTTCTGCATGTTCAACTTCTTTACCAGTTTCAGCTCCATCTTCACAATCACAAGTAATATCAAAAACAGGTCCAAGCTTTTCTTGCATTTGAAAACCTTTTAAGATTAGCTTTTCGCTACCTGCAAAATGCTCACAAGATGGGATAATTGGTAAATTGTCTCCAGAACCGAATAGTGCTTCATTAGGGTGTGTCATATTATTTTCCTTTTATTAAATTTAATTTTTTATATTTTTTGTTTATTATTTAGCTGTTTTTCTTTTTGGAATTACAACTGTATAATCTAAATCAAGTACTACATTTTTTAAGTACTTACCATCTTCGCCTTTAGGATTTACAATCTCATCAGATTTTTGATTAGTAACAGCAATAGTTCTTAATCTTAATAATCCTAAGTCTTCTCTTTTATGATCAATAGTTTCTATAACTTCTGTATAAGCATAAATTGTATCACCTGCATAAGTAGGATTTGCATGTGCTCCAGAGTTAATTGCATAAATGTTTTGTGCATTTTGTAAACCATTAAATGATAATGCTCTAGCCATTGAAATAACAATACCACCATACATAAGTCTTTGACCCATTGGTGAAGATTTCATCATATGGTCATTAAAATGAACTTTTGCATTATTTTGGTATAACTTAGTTGCAAGTGTATGATCACTATTATCAACTGTAATACCTTCTGGATGGTTTAATCTCTCACCTGCTTCATAGTCTTCAAAAAAGTATTTTCCTCCAGTTGAATCAGTGTTTACACACTTAATTTCTGGAAGATTAATTTCATCTAAGATAGGGGTAGTTTTTGCAAAAGTAGGAACTTCATTAATACCTGACTTAGTTTCTTTATCTTTTTTGTGAACCATAACCCATCTTTTGAAGTTTAATACTTCAGCTCCATTTTGGTTATATCCAATAGAGTGTACATAAACAACTCCACTTTTTCCACTTGAATTTTCTTTAAGTCCAATAACATCAGATGTCATTGAAACTGTGTCTCCAATGTAAACAGGATTAGGGAATGCAATTTCTGCATAACCTAAATTTGCAATTGCATTTAAAGAAACATCTTGTACAGATTTACCAAATGTTAAGTGAAACATTAATGTATCATCAATTGGTCTTTTATCATATCCCATTTCATTTGCAACAATATTTGATGAATGTAATGCAAATCTAGAACCAGTAAAAGCAATGTATAAAGATACATCACCTTCACTAATTGTTCTAGGAAGTGGGTGAACTATTTTTTGACCAATTGTGAAATCTTCGAAAAAATTTCCCACATTGATTTTTGGGTTAATTTTAGACACTTAATTCTCCTTATTTATTAAATAGGTTTTGACCTAATGATTTATATGTTTCATATAATGTAATCATTTTTTTAGCCCATTTAATTCTAGAACCATCAACTAATCTATCATTGTGGTAAATTACTTCTTTACCTTCTTTTTTAGCTGCTTCATATTTTCCAATCATTACTTCGTAATCTTCAACTTCAGTTTGTTTTGGAGTAAAGATATCATTGATATATTCAATTTGAATTGGATGAATTAAAGACTTACCATCAAATCCTAAATTGAACGCATCTTTAGTTGAATCTTCACAAGCAAATTCATCATGAACATCAAAGTGAGGGCCATCAATAACAGTTTGACCATATGCTTTTGCAGCAAGTGCAATTTGAGATAAATAGTTAAACATTGCTTTTGAACCTTTTTTGATATCAATTTGAAGTCTATTAGCAAGTTTATTAGACCCAACTACAACAACTTCAACTTTTGTTGATGCTGCACAAATTTGTTGGATATTTAATACTGATAATGGTGTTTCAATCATAATCATTAAAGATAAATTTGGATTAACTTCTTCAATTAATTTAACAGCTTCTAAAACTTGTTCTGCTGTTTCAATTTTTGAGAATAATAAACCATCAATCTCAATTTCACGAGCAAGTTCTAAATCTTTTGCAATATCTTCGCTTCCTAAGTTATTGATTCTTAAGATTCTCTCAGACTCACCAAATTTAGAACCACTTTCTTTATAAACAGATCTAATTGTATCTCTAGCAACATCTCTTTGCTCTGATAAAATTGCTTCTAAATCAAAGATAACAGAATCTGCTAAAACAGATTTTGCTTTTTCAACGTTATGTTTATTATAAGAAGGTACAAATAACATTGATCTTCTAGCTTTGTATTCTTTAATTTCTTCACCAGTTTCTCTTGCATGATAAACATCATGTAAATTTTTAACTAGTTGTTTTCTTAAAACTTTTCCATTTTTAGTTCTTGGATAATCTTTCATTCCAAAAATTGTTTTAGGAGCTTTATATTTTGCTAAGTTAGCTTGTGAAAATGCTAATACTTCAGCTTCTTGTTCAGCAGTTAATTCTTCATGTCCAATTACAGCAATTGCTACAATTACCTTATCTTTTCCAATTTCTAAACCAAATGCAACACAATCAGCTACTAAATCGTGAGTTTTTACAACTCTTTCAATTTCATGTGGAGATACTCTAAATCCGAATGTATTAATAATATCATCTTTTCTACCAATGAACCAGATATAACCATCTTCATCTCTTTTAGCATAATCACCAGTAAAGAAGTAACCATTATGTTTAGCTTTTCTAGTTTCATCTTCTAATTGCCAGTATTCTAAGAATAAACCTGGATCATCTTCACCAATAGAAATCATACCTTCTTCACCATCTGCTACTTCTTCAAGTGTATCAGGGTCTAATAATTTTACAGTATGTCCTGGTTGTACAAAACCAGCAGAACCAGGTCTAATTGGATTATTTTTTGAATGTGAAATATAGTAAGAACACTCACTCATTCCAATAGCTTCAAAAATATCTTGTTTAAATCTATCTCTCCATAAACCAATCATTTCATCAGATAAATGCTCACCAGCAGACATACAATATCTTAATGATGGACAATCATCAGCTGTGAATTCAGTTTTTTGAATAATTTGTCTATAAATTGTAGGTACTCCAATAAAGATAGTACATTTATGTTTTTTAATTAATTCAATCCATGTTCCAGCATCATTTCCACCTTCGTATGCAATAACTGTATGACCATTATATAATGGATCCATAAGTGCAGAACCTAAAACATAAGTCCAGTTGAATTTTCCAGAGTGCATGATTCTATCATTTTCTTTAAAATCAAACCAATATTCAGTTGCTGGAGTTCTTCCTACAAGTGATCTGTGAGAATGTAAAACACCTTTTGGATAACCAGTTGTTCCTGATGTATATACTAAATAAGCAGGTTCACCTGATTTTGATTTATAATGATTTGCTGTTTTATCTGCTGTTTCTAAAATCTCAGAAAAAGAGTAAACATTCATTCCCTTAGGAATATTTAAACCATCAGTTGAATCAACTCCTGCAACTATAATAGTTTTTAAATTATCTAAGTTTTCTAAGTAAGGTAATAAATTATCATACATAGTTGCTGATAATACAATAGCACTTGCTTGTGAATCTTCTGCTAAATATTTAACTTCAGAACCTGATAATAATGTTGAAGTAGGCACTGCAATAATACCTGCTTTAATAGCTCCAAAAAATGAAATAGGGTAAGCAAGTGAGTTTTTTAAACAAACTAAAACTCTATCTCTTGCTTCAAATCCTAATCCAGTTAAGAAGTTACAAATTTGATCTGATTTAGTAGCTAAATCTTTGTATGTTATTTCATCAGTACCAAGTTTATCATCTTCAATAATCATAGCAGTACTATTTTCTTTAGCTGTCCCTACATGTTTAGATGTACAAGCAACTCCAATATTTAAGTATTCTGGTACTTCAATTGTTACATTTGAACTCATTGTTATAACTCCTTATTAAATTTGACCGTATGGCCAGTTTTCTTTAAATGTATGTATTGGCATTCTATTTAATACCGATAATGCAAATATCTCATCTTCTTTATTTAAACTTCTAAGTGCATACGCTCTTAAAATATTTTGTAAAGCTTTACCAAACATAGGTGGATCTAACATTTCACCTTTGTATCTAATTGCTCCACTTAATAAAGCATCAGTTTCAATTGCTAATTTTAATACAGTAATATCATGCTCAAGTTCTTTTGGACTTGGAGTAAATGCAACTTTACAAACATTAATATGATTTGGAGTAATAACTTGTTTACCAGTTAATCCCATTGCATTTTCTCTTTGTGCATGTGCATAAACATGTCTAGAAGCATCGTCACCATGTAAGTCTAACCATCTTCTAATATCTTTTTTCTCAACACAGTGATCTGGTAATGAGTGTGGTGTTAACATAACTTCAACTCCACCAATAACTCCAGCACCTTTAACTCTAGCTTCCATAGTAAGCATATTAAAGAATGTTTCTAACTCATTAATCCAACCTTCAGGTGTGATTTTATAAGCCATTGCTTTAGAGAAATCGTGAATACCAAAAACAACATGTTTAACAGTTGAATGATCCATTAATCTATCAGCAATTTGAAGTGATTTTGGATGCTCAATAATTGGTTGAATTGTTAAATTACTTCCAATAGATACTAACCAAGAAGATAAATCTCTAATCTCAGCAGATCCATAAACTTCTCCAGCTTTTGCTAATACAATTACATCAATATATTGATGAATTTGTTTTAACATTTTTAAATCTTCTTCATATTCATCTGTTCTAAAAGGATTTATTCTCACAGCTATTTGGAAGTTTCTTTCAGGAAACTTTGGAAGTTCTTGAATTAATAATTCTCTCGACATAGCTTTCTGTCTACAACCATCTTCTAAATCGAATAATACAGTGTGTGCTTTTGTTTTATAAGCATGTTTTTGTAATCTTAATTTAGCTTGCTCCATACTTTCATATGTACCATCAAGTGGGTTGAATTTAATTGGTGGGTAATAAATTTGAATACCAGGCCAGTATCCACCAAGAACCGGTGTTAAATCATCGTTTGCTGTTAATTTTGATAAATCTATTGCAGAAGTCATTTTTTATCTACCTTTCTTTTGTTAATTTTGTGCTTTTTAATCACTGTTTGTAACTCTATAAGTATATAGAATAAAACTGATGTGAAAGTTATACATTATTTAAAATGAATTGTTTTTATGTAAAAAAAAATAGTGTTTTAACTTAAGTTTAAATTCAAAAAACTCTAGGAAAGCCCTTAAATTAGGAAGAATAAACTTAAAGCAGTAGTAAAATATAGTCAAAATGATATGAAATGGCTTGAAAAATTAAGGATAAAAAATAATATAAATTTGCAAATTTACAAATTCTTTTGCAAATTTATGCATATTTGATAAATTTAAAGAAGTTTAAACTATCTGTAATTCATCTAAAAATGATAGCTTTTTAAAGTACTTTTCTAAAAAAGGTTTTGATACTTTTTCAAAACTATCTTTATCTTCGTATAAATTGATAAAAAACTCAAAATCAATATCTCTATTTTTTAAAGCTTCTATTGAAAGTAAAGTATCATTAATACATCCTAGTTTTGAGGGAGTTATTAAAATAGCTTCACTATTAAACTCTTTTATTAAATCAATAATAAATAAGTCTTCTTCTAAAGGTACCATTAGACCACCAGCACCTTCAATTATTAAAATGTCACATAAAAAGGACAAGTATTCTTTTTTCTGCTTTAAATAAGATAAAGATATTGTAGTTTCTTCTTTTGCAACATAAGGAGCTGCAGGAAGTTTAAATTGATAAGGTACTACATCATTGATAGATACATTAAAATTTGGATTTAGCTCTTTTGTTAACTTTAACATTTTAGAGCCATCAATAGGTAAATCAATAACACCAGTTTCACAAGGTTTAAAATAACCAACTTTAAGACCTTTACTTGCAAAATAACGTAAAAACTTTTCGCAAGCATAAGTTTTGCCAACGTCTGTATTTGTAGCACTTATAAAAATTGATTTATTTTTATAGTAGTTAATCTCTTTATTCATATATATTTCTTTTTTGGTATAATATTTTTTTAATTAAAATTTAAAATAATATTTTATCATAAAAAGGTTTGAAGTGAGTAACGAGATTGAAATAGAATTAGATGATGATTTAGATTTACAAGAGCCAAAAAAATATAAAGTTTTTTTATTAAATGACGATTATTCAACAATGGATTTTGTT
>NYWO01000050.1 GCA_002685075.1 Arcobacter sp. | reverse complement strand
TATAGCGGTGGCTTTAGCTCATACATTATTTAATGTACCATTATCAGTTTGGATTTTGGAAGGCTTTATGCGTGGTGTACCAAAAGAAATAGATGAAACAGCATATGTTGATGGATTTAGTTTTTTTGCATTTTTTACAAAAATATTTACTCCATTAATTGCTTCAGGTATTGGTGTTGCAGCATTCTTTTGTTTTATGTTTTCATGGGTAGAGTTATTACTTAGTAGAACATTGACATCTGTTAATGCAAAGTCTATTGCTGCAACAATGACAAAAACGGTTTCAGCATCAGGAGTTGACTGGGGAGTTTTAGCCGCAGCAGGTGTATTAACACTTGTTCCTGGTGCAATCGTTATATATTTTGTTCGTAATCATATTGCCAAGGGTCTATCTCTTGGACGAGTTTAAGGAGGTTTGGTATGGATTTATCATGGATGGCATGGACAAATGCAACTGCAATATTTTTTATAAGTATTTTTGTAGCTTTATTAATCATGATTATATGGGCCATTAAATGGCCCCAAGCTCCAAGAGTAGGTATATTAAGAATTGAAACTACTCCAGGTGACCGACTTTTTCTTAGTCTATTAGGTTCGGCATTTATTTGTCTGGCATGGTTAGCAATATTTGGTGCTCCAATTTTTGGAGGAATGGTTGTTTGTGTTCTTTATGCAGCAGCGGTTTTCCGTTGGGTATAAAGACCTAATGTTTTATATTAATTTTAAGGGGAAAGAAATGGAAATAAAAAAAAGAATTACTACATCAGTTCTTGCAACAGTATTAGGTTTAGGATTAAGTGCTTCTACTTTAAGTGCAGCAGATATGACTAAATGGATGGATGAATTCCAACCCTCAGTATTAACAAAAGCTGAACAAAAAGCTGAAATGGATTGGTTTGAAAAAGCAGCCTTACCTTATAAAGGTATGACTATTAAAGTTGTATCAGAAGGTATTGGTACTCACGTTTATGAAAGTAAAACATTAACAAAAGCATTTTATGACTTAACAGGAATTAAAGTAATTCATGACATTATTGGTGAAGGTGATGTTGTTGAAAAATTACAAACACAAATGCAAACAGGTCAAAATATATATGATGCTTATATTAATGATTCAGATTTAATTGGAACTCATTGGAGATATAAGCAAGCTAGAGATTTAACAGATTGGATGGCAAACGAAGGTAAAGCAGTTACAAATCCTGGCTTAGATTTAGAAGATTTTATAGGTACTTCTTTTACAACAGGTCCTGATGGAAAGCTATATCAATTACCAGATCAACAATTCGCTAACCTTTATTGGTTTAGAGCTGACTGGTTTGCAGATCCAAAAAATATGGCTGATTTTAAAGCAAAATACGGTTATGACTTAGGTGTTCCAGTTAACTGGTCTGCTTATGAAGATATTGCTGAGTTCTTTACAGGACGTGTAATTGATGGTAAAAAAGTTTATGGACACATGGATTATGGTAAAAAGGATCCATCATTAGGTTGGAGATTTACTGATGCTTGGATGTCTATGGCTGGAATGGGTGATGTAGGTGAACCAAATGGTCTTCCTGTTGATGAGTGGGGAATTAGAGTAAATGAAAAATCTCAACCAGTTGGTTCTTGTATTGAAAGAGGAGGAGCTACAAACTCTCCAGCTGCTGTTTATGCAATTAATAAATATAACGAATGGTTAAAGAAATATGCACCACCAAGTGCTGCTGGTATGGTATTTTCAGAAGCAGGACCAGTTCCTGCTCAAGGTGAAATTGCGCAACAAATGTTCTGGTATACTGCCTTTACAGCTGATATGGTTAAAGAAAAAATTGCCGTAGTAAATGAAGATGGAACTCCAAAATGGAGAATGGCTCCATCACCACATGGTGCTTACTGGACTGAGGGAACAAAAATTGGTTATCAAGATGCTGGTTCTTGGACTTTAATGAAATCAACTCCTGTTAAAAATTCTCAAGCTGCATGGTTATATGCGCAGTTTGTTACATCAAAAACAGTTGATTTAAAGAAATCTCATGTAGGGTTAACATTTATTAGAGAATCATCTATTAACCATGAGTCATTTACAAAAAGAGCACCTAAACTTGGTGGACTTATAGAGTTCTATAGATCACCTGCTAGAATACAATGGTCTCCTACGGGAACAAATGTACCTGATTATCCAAAATTAGCACAATTATGGTGGCAAAATATTGGGGATGCATCTTCTGGGGCAAAAACTGCACAAGAAGCTTTAAATTCACTTTGTGAAGCACAAGAAAAAGTTCTTAAAAGACTTGAAAGAGCTGGTGTTCAAGGTGATATTGGTCCAAAACTTAATAAGAAAAGTGATGCTTCTTATTGGTTAAAAAAAGAAGGTTCTCCAAAACCTAAATTAGTTAATGAGAAACCACAAGCACAGACTATTTCTTATGATGAATTAATCAAATCTTGGACAAAATAATATCTATAAAAATTAGTAAAAGTTGAGATTAATTCTTAACTTTTGCTATACTAACAAAATCTAACAAATGAATATACTTAAGTAGGCAATTATGAAATACATCTTAGCAATAGATCAAGGTACAACTTCAAGTCGTGCCATATTATTTAATAAGCAAATGAAAATTGAAGCAATATCACAAGAAGAGTTTCCTCAATATTTTCCAAATTCAGGATGGGTTGAACATAATCCAAATGATCTTTTTGAAACTGTGATAAATAGTTGTAAGAATGTACTAAAAAAAGCAAACGCAACTATTGAAGATATAGTATCTATAGGAATTACTAATCAAAGAGAAACAACCGTTGTATGGGATAAAAATACAGGTGAGGCTATTTATAATGCAATTGTTTGGCAGGATAGAAGAACTGCAAAAGAGTGTACTTTACTTAAAGAACAAGGTTATGAAAAAACAATTGTAGAAAAAACAGGTTTATTACTTGATCCTTATTTCTCCGGAATGAAATTAAAATGGATTCTTGAAAATGTAGATCGAGCAAAACAAAAAGCTATAAATGGAGACTTACTATTTGGTACTGTTGATTCTTTTTTAATCTGGAAATTAAGTGAAAAAGAAAATCATGTAACAGATGCAACAAATGCAGCAAGAACAATGCTTTTTAATATAAAAACAAATAAATGGGATGAAGAAATTTGTAAGCTATTAGATATTCCTATGAATATACTTCCTACAGTTAAAGATTGTGCGGATGATTTTGCAATTGTAAGTAAAAAGTTTTTTGGTAAAGAAATACCAATTAATGCAGTTGCAGGAGATCAACAATCTGCAGCAATTGGTCAAGCTTGTTTTGAACCAGGAATGGTAAAATCAACTTATGGAACTGGATGTTTTGCTCTTTTAAATATAGGCGATAAAATGGTTACATCTAAAAATAAACTTTTAACTACTATTGCTTATAGATTAGAAGGTAAGACGATATATGCACTTGAAGGTTCTATCTTTATTGCAGGAGCTGTTATACAGTGGCTAAGAGATGGTTTAGGTATTATTAAAGATGCTAAAGAAGCACAAGTGTTAGCACAAAATGCAGATGAAAAACAGCAACTATATATGGTTCCAGCTTTTACAGGCTTAGGTGCTCCTTATTGGGATACTACTTGTAGGGGTGCAATTTATGGATTAACTCGTGCTACTGGACCAAATGAGTTCTCTAAGGCAGCTTTACAAAGTGTTGCATATCAAACAAAAGATTTATTAGAAGCCATGAAAGATGATTTATATAATCTTGATAAAGCCTCAAATAATAAAACTATTTTACGTGTTGATGGAGGTATGTCTTCTTCTGATTATACAATGCAATTTTTATCAGATATTTTAGGAACTACAATAGATAGACCAGAAATTTTAGAAACAACAGCTCTTGGAGTTGCATGGCTTGCAGGAATGAAAGCTGGATTCTATCCTTCAAAAGAAGAGTTTTCAAAAAATTGGATTTTAGAAAAAAGATTCAAACCTGATATGGAAAGTGAAACTAGAGAAAAGCTTTATGATGGCTGGAAAGATTCTGTTGAACGAACTCTAACAAAAAAATAACTCTTAAAATAACTACAGTTTAGAGATTATTTTTAATCTCTAAAACTTAAAAACTCTCAATTAAAAAAAACTTTTTAATAATAAATTAAGATTAAGTTTAAATTCATTGTTATATCATTATAATGTTATGATGAATTTGAGCAAAAGGATATGTAATGCAATCGAATAAAAAATTTGATATAGTTTTTAAAAATAAAAGTGAAATACTAAAAGAATATAGTTTAGAATCACAATTAGTTCAAGATGAATATTTAATTGATGGTGCTATAAAGCATTGGAAAGGTGCGAAACAAGATGTTTATTCTCCAATATGTCTTAAAGATAATGATAACAAGCAAGTAAAACTAGGCTCTTATCCAATACTTACACAAAATGAAGCACAACTAGCTTTAGACTCAGCTGTTAGCGCTTATAATTATGGAATGGGTGAATGGCCACAAATGAAAGTATCGCAAAGAATTAAAGCTGTTGAAAACTTCACTTTTAAAATGTTAGAAAAAAGAGATGAGGTAGTAAAACTTTTAATGTGGGAGATTGGAAAACCTTTAAAAGATTCACAAAAAGAGTTTGATAGAACTGTTGAATATATAAAAGATACAATTGAAGCACTTAAAGAACTAGATAGAAAAAACTCTCAACTTGAAATAGAATCAGGACTTTATGCACAAATTAAAAGATCTCCTTTAGGAGTTACTTTATGTATGGGTCCTTTTAATTATCCATTAAATGAAACCTTTACTACTTTAATACCTGCGCTTATTATGGGGAATTGTGTTATTTTTAAACCACCAAAATTTGGTGTTTTATTGCATAAACCTTTACTTGAAGCTTTTAGAGATTCTTTTCCAAAAGGTGTTGTAAATACTTTATATGGAAGTGGTGAAGAGTTATTAACGCCATTAATGAAAAGTGGGAAGATTGATGTTTTAGCTTTTATAGGAAGTTCAAAAGTTGCAGCAACTTTAGAACACCACCATCCAAAGCTAAACAGATTAAGATCAGTTTTAAGTTTAGAAGCTAAAAATGCAGGTATTGTAATGCCTGATGCAAACTTAGAAATAGCAGTTAATGAGTGTGTTACTGGAAGTTTATCTTACAATGGACAAAGATGTACAGCCTTAAAGATACTTTTTGTACATGAAAATATTGTAGGAAGTTTTTTAGAGCAATTTAATGCAAAAATTGATGAAATAAAATTTGGTATGCCTTGGGATAAAGATGTACAAATTACACCCCTTCCTGAAAAAAATAAAACGGAATATTTAAAAGAATTAATTGATGATGCAAGTAAAAAAGGTGCAAAAATTATAAATAAAAATGGTGGAACTATTAAAAATACATTTATGTTCCCTGCTGTTTTATATCCTGTAAATAAAGAAATGAGAGTTTACCATGAAGAGCAATTTGGTCCAATCGTTCCAATTCTTTCATATAAAAACATAGAAGAACCAATGAAGTATTTAATGGAATCAGATTATGGTCAGCAAGTTAGTATTTTTGGAAATAACTCTGATGAAATTGCAAAAATGATTGACAGTCTAGTAAACTTAGTAAGTCGAGTTAATATAAATGCTCAATGTCAAAGAGGTCCTGATATTTTCCCATTTACAGGAAGAAAAGATTCTGCACAAAGTACACTTTCAGTTAGTGATGCTTTAAGAGCATTTAGTATTAGATCAATGGTTGCAATCAAAGAGAGTCCTGAGAATAAAGAGATAGTTTCAAGTATCCTAAGAGATCACAAATCTAACTTCTTATCAACAGACTTTATTCTTTAAGGAAAATATATGAAAAAAAGAACAAAAATACTAGCAACTTTAGGCCCAGCAAGCCATAGCATAGAGATAATAGAAGGATTAATAAAAGCAGGTGCAAATATGTTTAGATTAAACTTCTCACATGGAAGTCATGAATATCACTTAAATACATTAAATAATATAAAAGAAGCAATGAAAAACCTAAATACAACAGTAGGTGTATTACAAGATATCTCAGGACCAAAAGTGCGTGTAGGGGATTTAAAAGAACCCTTTGAACTTTTAAGGGGAGATATAATTACTTTCTTAAAAGATGAAATAGTAGGATATAAAAAAGCAGATAAAGAATATGTAGTTTCAATTAACTATCCTGATATCCTAGATAAAGTAAAAATAGATGAATATATATACCTTTATGATGGAACTATTAGAGCTAAAGTAATAAAAATAGATGGTGAAGTACAAGCAAGAATAGAAAACCATGGAATACTATCTTCAAGAAAAGGAGTAAACTTTCCTAATACTGTAATAGATATTGATGTAATTACAAAAAAAGATGAAAAGGATATCGCTTGGGGAGTTGAAAACAATGTAGATTACTTCGCAATTTCTTTCGTTCAAAATGCAAAAGATATGAAAAAAGCAAGAAAACTACTAAATGGCTATAAAGGTAAACTAATAGCAAAAATAGAAAAGTTTGATGCAGTTGAAAATATTGATGAAATTATAGAAGAAAGTGATGGAATAATGGTAGCACGTGGAGATTTAGGTATAGAAGTACCTTACTATGATGTTCCAACAATCCAAAAGATGCTAATTAAAAAAGCAAATGCAAAAGGAATGCCCGTAATTACAGCAACACAAATGCTTTTATCAATGACAGAAAATGAAAGAGCAACAAGAGCAGAAATATCTGATGTTGCAAATGCTGTTTTAGATGGAACTGATGTAGTAATGCTTTCTGAAGAAAGTGCAGTTGGTGAAGACCCAGTAAATGTAGTAGATACAATGAGTAATATTATCTCTAAAACAGAAGATATCTATAACTATGATAAACAAAGTAAATTTGATTACCTAGATGAATTTGATGTAATACAAGCAACAGTAACAAAACTAGCAGATGATTTAAATGCAAAAGGAATACTAGCACTTACAAGCTCAGGGAAATCAGCAACAAAAATATCAAGATATAGACCAAAGACTCCAATATACGCATTTACACATAAAAAGAAAGTGCTAAATTCACTAACAGCAATTTGGGGAGTAGAACCAATAGGAACAATAAAAGAAGCACAAGCTTCAAAGATGTTTCAAAAGATGTTAGTAACATTAGATATAAAAGGTTTACTTGATAAAACAGGGACTTATGTAGCAACAGTAGGATACCCAGTAGGAATGCCAGGAAGTACAAATACAATTAAGATATTAAC
>NYWO01000049.1 GCA_002685075.1 Arcobacter sp. | reverse complement strand
TTTCGTTGCACAAGTTGTTGCATTAGCATTTGGTATTGCTTCAGCAGCATTCTTCCCTACAATTATCCTTGGGGTATTTGATAAGAGAATGAATAAAGAGGGTGCAATTGCTGGTATTATTACTGGTCTTGTAGTTACAATCGGATACGCAGTTTACTTCATCTGGGGTCCAGGAACACCATCTGAGTACTTCTTAGGAATTTCTCCAGCGAGTTTCGGTACGATTGGTACAATCCTACATGTTGTTGTAGCAGTAGTTATATCTAGAATGACTCCTCCTCCACCACAAGAGATTCAAGATCTTGTAGAAAAGATTAGAATTCCTTCAGGTGCAGGTGAAGCAGTAGATCACTAGTCACACTTACTAAAAAGTATGTCCTTGGACATACTTTTAGTATTTTTTTATGTTATCCTTTTATGATATAAAAAAATACTAACTCAAGGAATCTCAATGAGCTTACAAGATCAAGAAGCCTTTCTTTCAAATATCCATCCCTTCGAAGTCTTAAATGAAAATCAAATCAAAAAATGTATCAAACATATGGATATTGCATATTATCCCAAAGATAGAGTACTAATAAGCCCTGAAAAGATATCAGATCATTTTTTTATAATTATAAAAGGTGCTGTATATGAATACAAAGATGATGAAGTTGTTATGGATTATCATCAAGAAGATTCTTTTGATGCAAATTCACTTATTTATAATAAAACAAATAACACATTTAAAGTGCATGAAGATTTAATTTGTTATGAACTTGAAAAAGATACATTTTTAAAACTAATTGAAAAAAATGAAAAATTCAAAGACTTCTTTTTAAATAATCTTGTTAATAAACTTCAAACACTAAAAAGTAAAGAGTATACATCTGAATTATCATCATTCATGATAGCAAAAGTTGATGATACTATTATTCATGAAGCTTGTATAGTAGATGAGAATACAAAACTTATTGATGCAATAGAAAGATCAATGACATATAAAACATCAACAATAATTGTAAAAAAAGAAGATAATACATATGGAATAATTACAGATTCTCTTTTAAAAGTTAAAGTTTTATTAGAAGGAAGAAGTTTAAATATTCCAGTAAAAGAGATTGCAGTTTTTCCGCTAATGACAGTTTTTAATGATGATTACTTATTTGATGCTTTAACTATATTAATTAAAAGAAATATAAAAAGGATTGGAGTAACAAACAATCAAGGTGAGATGTTAGGAGTTGTAGAACAAATCGATATCTTATCACATTTTGCTAATAATACATACGTAGTTGATACAAAAATTAAAAAAGCAAAAACAATTGAAGAATTAAAAAACTCAAGCAATGATTTAATAAATATTATCAAAAGTTTACAAGCAAAAGGTGTAAAAGTAAATCATATCTCAAATCTAATTGGACAATTAAATACAAAAGTTTATCAGAAATTATATCAATTAGTAGTACCAAAAGAGTTACAAAAAGATGCATGTTTAATAGTAATGGGAAGTGAAGGAAGAAATGAACAAATTATAAAAACTGATCAAGATAATGCACTTGTTGTAAAAGATGGAATAGATGTAGCTGTATATCGTCCATATATGGATAAACTAACCGCTCATTTAATAGATTTCGGTTATCCACCTTGCGAAGGAAATATTATGGTTTCAAATCCATTTTGGTGTAAAACCGTAAGTGAATACAAAAATGAAACAAAAAGATGGATTGAAGCACCTGATATGCAAAACTATATGGATTTAGCAATATTCTTTGATTCCTTTGCTGTTGCAGGAGATAAGCAATTATTGATAAATTTAAAAGATGATTTATTTGATAAACTTCATGATAAAGATGTCTTTATGGCATATTTTGCAAAAGCTACTTTAACTTTTGATACACCAAGCACTGTTGCAAATTTTATGACAAAAGTTCATTATATTGATATTAAAAAAACTGCAGTATTCCCAATTGTACAAGGAATTCGTTCTTTAGCTTTAAGGGAAAAAATTAGGGAAACTACAACTGTAAAAAGAATTAAAATCTTAGAACAGAAAAAAATCCTAGAAAAAGAAAAAGCAGATGAGTTACTAGAGGCATTTGATGTTGTAAATACATTAAGATTAAAATCTCAACTTGAAAAATTACTTGAAAATAAAAAAATAAACAATGAAATAGATACTCATCATTTAGGAAAAATAGAAAGAGATTTATTAAAAGATTCTTTTAAAATAGTAAATGATTTTAAAAAGTTTATTAGCTATTCTTTTAAAATAGATAAGATTTCATAATGTTTGCAAAATTTTTTAAAAACTGGAATAGAAAAAAATTAAAAGATAAAAAATATGATTTTTTATTTGATGATCCTATTCCTAATGAATATGTATGCTTAGACTGTGAAACAACAGGATTAAATCCAAAAAAAGATGAAATACTTTCAATTGGAGCAGTTCATATAAAAGAGAATAAAGTAATCATGAGAAAAACTTTTAATATCTTTGTAAAACCCTCTAAAAATATAAGTGCCGAATCTATAAAAATTCATAGAATAAGACCTATAGATTTAGAAAATGCAGTTAGTCCAGAAGAAGCTATTCTAAAAATACTAGACTTTATAGGTTCAAGACCAATTGTGGGTTATTATATTAAATTTGACATTGCGATGATTTCAAAATATACAAAACAATATATTGGTGTGAAATTGCCAAATGAAAGTATTGAAGTTTCATCAATGTTTTTTAAATCAAAAAAGAAAACAAGTGAATATGAATTTATTGATCTAAAATTTGATACCATACTGAAAGAATTAGATATACCAACTTTAGGAAAACATGATGCATTAAATGATGCAATAATGACATCAATGATGTTTTTAAAACTTAAAGATATCACTCCTGCTAAAACTACTTTTTACACAAGTTAAAAATACCTATAAATAAAAGAGAATAAATAAATAATTTATTTATTCTCTATGAGATAGCTTCAAAAAGTTACATAAACAAAGCTACAAAATTAAATTTCACTTAAATATCAAATAAAAAAGTATTAACTAAATTACTCTTTGTATCATTAGACTTGTTTATTCAAAAGCTACGTAAATGCTATGTTTTATCAAAAAACTAGTAACTAAAAGTTGAATAAAAATGTAAAGGAGCCACATATGAATGATGAGTTAGTACAACGAATCAAAAACAACCCAAAATACCAAGAACTAATAAAAAAAAGATCCAGCTTTTCAATTAAGCTAGCAATTTTTGTATTAGTTATGTTTTATGCTTTTATTTTAACAATTGCATTCGAACCTACACTATTAGCTACAAAATTAGGTGATGGTGTTATGACTGTTGCCTTTCCAATTGCAGCAGCAATTATAATAATTAGTTTTATTACAACACTAATTTATGTTAGACGTGCAAATGGTGAATTTGAAGATTTAACAAATGAAGTTAGAGAAGATATAAAGGATGCACTATAATGTTTAGAATTTTAACGCTTATTTCAATTTTTGCAATTGCTGCATTTGCGGCTGGTGATGCTACATTTGAAGCTACTAAAAGAGAAATTAATGTTTCTGCAATTGTAATGTTCTTTATTTTTATTGGAGCTACATTAGGAGTTACATACTGGGCAGCTAGTAAAACAAAATCTGCAAGTGACTTTTATACAGCAGGTGGAGGAATTACAGGTTTCCAAAATGGTATGGCTATTGCTGGTGATTATATGTCAGCTGCATCTTTCTTAGGACTTTCAGGTTTAGTTTACCTAAAAGGTTATGATGGTTTAGTTTATGCTGTTGGATTTTTAGTTGGTTGGCCTGTAATTTTATTTTTAATGGCAGAAAAATTAAGAAACTTAGGTAAATTTACATTTGCTGATATTGCAGCATTTAGACTTGGTCAAAAAGAGATTAGAATATTAGCAGCATTTGGTTCTTTATCAGTTGTTACTTTATATTTAATTGCTCAAATGGTTGGTTCAGGAAAACTTATTCAAGTGTTATTTGGATTAGAGTATGAATATGCTGTAATGCTAGTTGGTGTTATGATGATTATTTACGTAACTTTTGGTGGTATGCTTGCAACTACTTGGGTTCAAATTATTAAAGCAGTACTATTATTATCAGGTGTAACTTTTATGGCATTTATGATTTTAAAACAATTTGATTTTAACTTTGCATTACTTGCAACAAAAGCAGTTGAAACACATACTTTAGGTCAAGATATAATGGCTCCTGGTGGCTTTATTTCAGATCCAATTTCTGCTATTTCATTAGGACTTGCTTTAATGTTAGGAACTGCTGGATTACCTCATGTTCTTATGAGATTCTTTACTGTTGGAAATGCTAAAGAAGCTAGAAAATCTGTTGTTTATGCAACTGGCTTTATTGGTTACTTCTACTTAGTTATTGCTGTTATTGGTTTAGGTGCAATTGTTTTCTTAAACTCTGATGCTGGAGCACAATATTTTGTAGATGGAAAACTATTTGGTGGAAATAACATGGCTGCTATTCACTTATCACATGTTGTTGGTGGAGATATTTTCTTAGGATTTATTTCAGCAGTTGCTTTTGCTACTATTTTAGCAGTTGTTTCAGGACTAACACTTGCAGGTGCATCTGCAATATCACATGATATTTATGCAAATGTTATTTGTAAAGGTAAAGCAAATGAAGAAATGGAGATGAAAGTTTCTAAAAGATCTGTTATTATAATTGGTATAGTAGGAGTTGTTTTAGGTATTGCTTTTGAACATCAAAATATTGCATTTATGGTTGGACTTGCATTTGCTATTGCAGCATCGGCAAACTTCCCTATTCTTTTCCTGTCAATTTATTGGTCTAAGTTAACTACAAGAGGTGCTTTTATTGGTGGATTTTTAGGATTACTTACAGCTGTAATACTTGTTATACTAGGTCCTGTTGTTTGGGTATCAGTTTTAGGAAATGAAACAGCTATTTTCCCATATAAACATCCTGCGTTATTCTCTGTTACAGTAGCATTTATTAGTATTTGGTTCTTCTCAATTACAGATAAATCACAAAGAGCAAAAGATGAAATTCATGCTTTTGAGGCTCAAAAAGTAAGAGCAGAAACTGGTTTTGGAGCTGATGGAGCTGTTGACCACTAAAACAATTACAAAAGAGAAACTTTCTCTTTTGTAACACATGTAATTTATATATAACTTTTTGTAACACAATATATAATTTTTTTATATATTTTTAAATTATTAATATAATCTTAAAAAATCATATTAAATTTAATAATTTATAATAGTATTTTATGTTACATTTTTACTTATTTTACACAATTTATACACTTTATGGTTAAAAAATTTAACATTACATAATAATTTCTATGCTACATTTACCTACACTTATCTTATTTGCTATTTAATTGCTATTATTTTTATAGCATTTAGTTATATAAGTATAAAAACTAAGTATAAGATATTTAAATATTTGTACTGAAAAAGGGAAGCAGAATGAAGGACGAATTAGTAGATAGAATCGAAAATAACCCTAAGTATCAAGAACTAGTTTCAAAAAGAAATAGTTTTGGTATTAAATTAGGTGTTTTTGTACTAGTTATGTTTTATGCATTTATTTTAACAATTGCATTTAACAAAGAAATTTTAGCAACAAAAATTGGTGATGGGCTTACGACAATAGCATTTCCTATTGCATTAGCTATTTTAGTTATTAGTTTTATAACTACTCTTATTTATGTAAAAAGAGCAAATGGTGAATTTGAAGATTTAACTAATGAAATAAAAAAAGATGTAAAGGATTTAATTTAATGTTTAAAATATTAGCACTTATTACAATTTTTGCACTAACAGCATTTGCTGCAGGAGATGCATCATTTGAAGCAGTAAAAAGAGAACTTAATATACCTGCGATTATTATGTTTTTTGTTTTTATTGTTGGTACTTTAGGTATTACTTATTGGGCTGCAAAAAAAACTAAATCAGCAAGTGATTTTTATACTGCTGGTGGTGGAATTACTGGTTTTCAAAATGGCTTAGCAATTGCAGGTGATTATATGTCTGCTGCTGCTTTTCTTGGTGTTTCTGGTCTTATTTACTTAAAAGGTTATGATGGTGTTATATATGCTGTTTCATTCCTAGTTGGTTGGCCAATTATTTTATTCTTCATGGCTGAGAAGTTAAGAAACTTAGGTAAATTCACATTTGCTGATATTGCTGCTTATAGATTAGGACAAAAAGAGATTAGAACTTTAGCTGCGTTTGGTTCTTTATCTGTTGTAGTTTTATACCTTATTGCACAAATGGTTGGAGCTGGTAAACTTATTCAAGTACTATTTGGTATGGAATATGAATATGCAGTTGTACTAGTTGGTGTAATGATGATTATTTATGTTACTTTTGGTGGTATGCTTGCAACTACTTGGGTACAAATTATTAAAGCTTGTTTATTATTAACAGGTGTATCATTCATGGCAATTATGGTTCTTTACTCATTTGATTTCTCTTTTGAATCTTTAGCAGTTAAAGCTGTTGAAAATCATGATGCAGGAGAATCAATTTTAGCACCAGGTGGATTTATTTCTGACCCAATCTCTGCTATTTCATTAGGTATGGCATTAATGTTAGGAACTGCTGGTCTTCCTCATGTACTTATGAGATTCTTTACAGTTGGAAATGCAAAAGAAGCTAGAAAATCTGTTGTTTATGCAACTGGTTTTGTTGGATATTTCTGGATTATTATTACTATTGTTGGGTTTGGTGCAATTGCATTCTTAAATAGTGCAGATGGTGCGCAGTATTTTGTAGATGGAAAACTATTTGGTGGAAATAATATGGCATCAATTCACTTATCACATATGTTAGGTGGGAATGCATTCTTAGGATTTATTTCAGCTGTTGCATTTGCTACTATTTTAGCTGTTGTTTCAGGACTAACACTAGCAGGTGCTTCTGCAATATCTCATGATATTTATGCAAATGTAATTAATCCTAATGCTAGTGATGAGCAAGTTGTAAGACTTTCAAAAATCACTGTTATAGTTGTAGGAATTGTAGGTGTTATACTTGGTATTGCTTTTGAATCACAAAATATTGCATATATGGTTGGTTTAGCATTTGGTATTGCAGCATCTGCAAACTTCCCAATTTTATTCCTTTCAATTTACTGGAGAGGTTTAACAACTAGAGGTGCATTTATTGGTGGATTTATTGGTCTTATTACTGCTGTTACGCTAGTAATTATTGGACCAATTGTTTGGGTACAAATTTTAGGAAATGCTGAAGCATTATTCCCATACAAACACCCTGCTTTATTCTCAGTAACAATTGCATTCTTAGGAATCTGGTTCTTCTCTAAAACTGATAATTCTCAAAGAGGAAAAGATGAGAAGGAGATGTTTAGAGCTCAAAATGTTAGAGCAAATACAGGTATTGGTTCAGCAGGTGCTGTTGATCACTAGTACAAGAAAAATACTAAAGAGTTATTATTCTCTTTAGTATTTTAACTTTGCTTAAAATAATTATTATTAAAAATATTTAAATTAAATATTTTTAATAATAATTAAGGAAAATATATGAGTATTTTAGAGCAAAAAACATTTTTAAGATCAATCCATCCTTTCGAACATTTAAACAAAGTTCAATTAGAAGACTTCGCTCAAAGTATTGATATTGTATATTTTAAAAAAGATGAAATAATACAAAAAGAAGCTATGAACCCTACACATTTGTACTTTGTACTAAAAGGTGTTGTTCAAGAAAAAAATCAAGAAGAAGTATTATCTATTTTCCAAAAAAATGAGATTTTTGATCCTGTTTCATTAATTGAAAATTATTCAAAAAACACTTTTCTAACTGTACAAGAAACAATTTGTTATGCATTACCAAGAGAGATATTTATTAAAACATTACATGAAAATATTGAATTAGAAAGCTATTTTTTCCAAACAATTTCTCAAAAACTAAATAAAAATATTCATAATGAAAAAAATAAAGAAATGGCAAATATTATGATTGCAAAAGTAAAAGATGCAAAAATTCATAAAGCTGTTATTATTGATACTAAAAAAACTATTTTTGAAGCTGCTACAATAATCAAAAAAGAGAAAGTACCTACTTTACTTTTAAAAGATGAAGAAGGTGAAATATATATTGTAACTGATTCAGATTTTAGACAAAAAGTTATACTAAATAGAATGGACTTTGATGATGAAATTATAAAAATTGCATCAAAGGGTATAATTCATGTAAATGAAAATGACTTTTTATTTAATGCGCAGTTAATTATGGCTAAATTTGGAATGAAAAGAGTTGTAGTTAAAAATGATGAAGAAGAAATTGTAGGTATTTTAGATCAAATCTCACTCTCTTCATTTTTTGCAACTAACACATTTGCTGTATCTAATGAGATAGTTCATGCAGAAACAGTTGAAGAACTTAAAGTTGCTTCACACTCTTTTATAAAGATAATAAAATCTCTAAATGCTAAGGGTGTAAAAATTGAATTTATTTCAAAATTAATAAATCAACTAAATAAAAAACTTTTAGATAAATTATATAAGCTTTTAGCCCCAAAAGAGTTACTTCAACACTCATGCTTAGTTGTAATGGGAAGTGAAGGTAGAGGTGAACAAATACTTAGAACAGATCAAGATAATGCTTTAATTATAGATGATGCTTGTAGCTTAGATGAGAAAGATATTCATGAATTTACGAAAATCTTTACAGAAACGTTAGTTGATTTTGGTTTCCCTAGATGTAAAGGTAATATCATGGTATCTAACCCTTATTGGTGTAGAAAAAAATCTGATTTTAAAGATTTGATATATTCATGGATAAATGAGCCAAGTCCTGATAACCTTATGAATACTGCAATCTTTCTAGATGCAGCATTTATATCTGGGAATAAAGAGTTACTAATAAAATTAAAAGACTATTTATTTAGTGCTGGTGGAAACTCGCAAACTTTTAATGCAAACTTTGCAAAAGTAATTACAAACTTTGATGTTCCCTTAGGATTCTTTGATGGCTTTGTTGTTGATTCTAAAAATAGTATGCATAAAAATGAACTTGATATTAAAAAAGGTGGAATATTTATTATTGTTCAAAGTATTAGAGCCTTATGTTTAGAGAAACATATATTCAAAACAAATACAGCAAAAAGAATAAATGAACTAGAAAAAAAAGGTATTTTTGATGAAGAAAGTGCTCAAGAGTTAATTATGGCGTTTAATTTTTTATCAAAATTAAAATTAAAATTTAATCTAGAAAAACTTGATAAAAAAGAAGAAATAGATAACTATATTAATCCTGATAGTTTAAATACAATGGAAAAAGATTTATTAAAAGATTCATTTAAAATTGTAATTAAATTAAAAAAGAAATTAGATTATCACTTTAAGTTGAATTATGTTTAAAAAAATATCTAATTATTTTAATAAAAAAAATCTAAAAGATGAAAAATATTCATATCTTTTTAACAAACCTCATGAAGATGAATATGTATGCTTTGATTGTGAAACAACAGGATTAGATCCCAAAATAGATGATATAATTTCTATTGGTGCGGTAATTATTAAAAATAATATGATAGTATCTAGTAAAAAATTTGTAAAATTTGTAAAACCAAAAACAAAACTGCAAGCAGAAGCTATTAAAATACATCATATTAGAGAGTGTGATTTAGAAGAAGCCGAAGATGTTGATGATGTAATTGAAGAATTTATTGAATATATTGGGAATAGAACACTTGTTGGATACTACTTAGAGTTTGATATATCAATGATTAATAAATATCTAAAACCAAAACTTGGAATTACTCTTCCAAATAAAATCCATGAAGTTTCAGCAATTTATTATGATTATAAGATTGAAAAAATTCCTCAAGCAAATATTGACTTAAGATTTAACACTATTATGGAAGATCTTCAAATACCTTTTATGGGAAAACATGATGCTTATAATGATGCAATTATGACTTCATTAATATTCATTAAACTTAAGAACTTTCCAAAAATTAAAATAAAATAAATTAAAATATAAAGGATTATCAATGTTAATATTTGTGTTAAATGCAGGTTCATCTTCATTAAAATATCAATTAATTCATGTACAGTCAGGCGAAATAAAAGCTAATGGTATAGTTGAAAGAATTGGAATAGATGGGATTTTAAAACATGAAATTGGTAAAAATAAAAAGATAACTTTTGAACTTCCAATTCCAACACATAAAGAAGCAATAAATTTTATACTACATACGTTAACTCACGAAGAAACAAAGATTATAGATAACGTAAATGAAATAAAAGCTATTGGACATAGAGTTGCTCATGGTGGAGAGTATTTTGATAAATCTGTTATAGTAAATAATAGTGTTTTAAAAAAAATTGAAGAACTAATACCTTTAGCACCTTTACATAATCCTGCAAATATTTTAGGAATGAAGATTTGTCAAGAGATTATGCCATCAACTCCTAATATTGCAGTTTTTGATACAGCATTTCATCAAACTATGCCAGAAACACACTTTTTATTTCCTGTTCCACATGAAGATTATACTCAACATCATTTAAGAAAATATGGATTTCATGGAACTAGTCACCATTATGTTTCAAATGAAGCAATAAAACTTTTAGGCAATAAAAAGAATTCAAAAATTATAGTTTGTCATTTAGGAAATGGTGCATCTATTTGTGCTGTTAAGGATGGAAAATCTTTAAATACAACAATGGGATTAACTCCCCTTGGTGGATTAATGATGGGAACTCGTTCTGGTGATATTGATGCAGGAGTTATTCCATATTTAATGGATAAAAAAGGTATGGATACTCATCAAATTATTGATTATTTAAATAAAAAATCAGGAATTTTAGGAGTATCTGGAATTAGTTCTGATTTAAGAGAAATTATAAGTGCTCAAAAAGAAGGTGATGAAAGAGCAAAAATCACTATAAATATGGTTGCGAATAGAGTAAAAAAATATATTTGTTCATATTCTGGATTACTAAGTCAAGCTGATGCTATTTGTTTTACTGCGGGTATGGGTGAAAATTCATCTTTACTTAGAGAAAAATCTTGCGAAGGTTTAGAGTTTATGGGGATTGAATTAGATAAGGTAAAAAATAATAGTCTTAGCAGTGGAATTAGAGAAATAAGTAAGAAAAACTCTAAAACAAAAATCTATATAATTCCAACAAATGAAGAGCTTGTAATTGCTCAAGATACTTATAAATTAATAAAAGACTTATAAGTTCAAAAATAGACTAAGAGACTTAGTCTGTTTTTTATTTAAACTTAAAAATTACTATTTTTATTCATTATCAATTTTGTTTTTTCTATATTTAAACCAGCTTTTGAACTAGCATCCTGTAAACTTTCGTTTTCTTTTAGAAGTCTTAATAAAACTTCAATTTTTTTGTTTGTTTTTATATGTGTAATTGACATATTATTCCTTTTCTTCTCTAAATAATATAGAGTAATCAAAAGATAAACATGAGCTTTTTTGTATAAATGAGTAATATCAATGGGCATAACGAGCAGTAATTAATAAAAGGCATTAAATAACAGATGAAACTCTTATTCATCTTAAGTGAAATCAGTATAGCTTAAAATTAAATTAAATGCAAGTAGACAAATTTTAATGAGAAATATTTAGCATTAAAGTGCAATTCTAATGCAAAGTAATTAATTAATATTCCATTTCCACCAACTTCAACATAAAATGTACATATTTTGTACAGATCAATTAAAAATCTCTTCTTTAAATGCCTTTATACTGAGCTTTTATTACAAAAATACTCATCTTAAATATTTTTAAATTTTATTGTATATTTTATGTACTTTTTCAAAAAAAAGATATACAATGTAAATAGAAAAAGATTATAAAACAATGCTATTTTTTTGCTATTGTTTTAGTATATAATCTTTCACTAAAATCTAATAAAAGAGGATTACTTAATGGGTTTAATTGAGAATATCAAAGAAAAAGCAAAGTTACAATTGAGAACAATTGTTCTACCTGAGTCTGAAGACGAAAGAGTACTTAAAGCTACACAACAAGTATTAGAGGAAAAAACTGCAAATGTAGTTTTAATTGGAAATGAAGATACAATTAAAAAAGATGCATTAGCATGTGGTGCAAATATTGAAGGTGCTACAATTATTGACCCTAAAAAGTTTGATAATATAGACACATATATTAATGAATTAGTTGAACTAAGAAAGAAAAAAGGTTTAACTAAAGAAGAAGCTACTGAGATCATGACAACAGAACCTAGATTTTTTGGTTGTATGATGGTAAGACTTGGTGATGCTGATGGGCTTGTTGCTGGTTCAAACTCTCCAACTTCTGAAGTTTTAAAAGCTGCTATTCATGTTATTAAAACAGCTCCTGGAATCAACACTGTTTCTTCTGCATTTATTATGGAAACAGCAGATGGTAAATTTGGAGATAATGGATTAATTCTTTTTGCAGATTGTGCAGTAATTCCAGAGCCAAATGCAGAACAATTAGCTGATATTGCTTGTGCTACAGCTGCAACTGCTGCATCTGTTGTTGGTTTAGACCCAAAAGTTGCAATGTTGTCATTCTCAACAAAAGGAAGTGCAAACCATCCATTAGTTGATAAAGTTCAATATGCTGTTGATATTTTAGAAGATAGAAATGTTGATTTTGCTTTTGATGGTGAAATGCAAGCAGATGCTGCAATTGTTGAAGCAATTGGAGCTAAAAAAGCACCAGGTTCTGAAGTAGCTGGAAAAGCAAATATATTAGTATTCCCTGACTTACAGTCTGGAAATATTGGATATAAATTAGTTCAAAGATTTGCAGGAGCTGCTGCGCATGGACCAGTTGTTCAAGGTTTAGCAAAACCTGTAAATGATTTATCAAGAGGTTGTTCTATTGAAGATATTTCAAACCTAGTAGCTATTACAGCAACTCAAATTAAATAATTAAAAAAGGAAATAACATATGTTAGTATTTATCTTAAACGCAGGAAGTTCATCTTTAAAGTATCAATTAATGAATCCATTAACTAAAGAAGTTTTAGCAGTGGGACTTTGTGAAAGAATAGGAATTGATGGAGTTTTAAAACACGAATTTGGTGAAGGTCAAAAACTTACATTAGAAGTTTCTATGCCTACTCATAAAGAAGCTATTGAATTAGTTTTAAAAACATTATGTGATGGTGAAGGTAAAGTTATCGAATCAATTAATGATATTGATGCTATTGGACACAGAGCTGTTCATGGTGGAGAAGAGTTTGCATCTTCTGTTATGGTATCTCCTAAAGTAATTGAAACAATGAAAAAATTAATTCCATTAGCTCCATTACATAACCCTGCAAATATTATGGGTATGGAAATTTGTCAACAATTAATTCCAGGGAAACCAAATGTTGCAGTTTTTGATACAGCATTCCACCAAACTATGCCAGATTATGCATATATGTATGCATTACCTTATGATCAATATACTAAACATGGTATTAGAAAATATGGTTTCCATGGTACTTCACACTTCTATGTATCAAATGAAGCTCAAACTATGTTAGATAAAAAACATAATACAAGAGTTATTGTTTGTCACTTAGGAAATGGTTCATCAGTTTCTGCTGTATTAAATGGTAAATGTATTGATACCTCTATGGGTCTTACTCCTGTTCAAGGTTTAATGATGGGGACAAGAGCTGGTGATGTTGGTGCGGGAGCACTTTCATACATGATGAGTCAAGAAAACTTAACTATTGATGGTGCACTTGATATAATGAATAAAAAATCAGGAATTTTAGGTATTTCAGGTCAATCTTCTGACTTAAGAGAAGTACTTGAAGGTATGCAAGCTGGTGATGACAGATGTAGATTAGCTGTTGAAATGGTAGCTTACAATATCAAAAAATATGTTGGAGCTTATGTTGCTGCACTTGATGGTATTGATGCATTATGTTTCACAGGTGGTATTGGTGAAAATTCAGCATTAATTAGAGAAATTGTTTGTGCTGGTCTTGATGGTATGGGATTAAATATTGATCCAACTAAAAACAACAAAAGATCTCAAGAGCCAAGAGATATTGCTACAAATAGCTCAGCTGCAAGAATCTTTGTTATTCCTACAAATGAAGAATATGTTATTGCAAATGATACATATAAAATTGTTTCAGGACTTGCAAAGTAATTTCTTTTTTATCTTAAAAGATAAAGGCTTTTTTGCCTTTATCTTTTATTTAGCCTTTGCCGCACTTGTAATTCTTCTATTTCTCGGATTTCGAGGATTTTTAGCTTCATTATCTTTTTGTTTTTTTATTTCATTTTCCCATTTAGTGATTAAAGATTTACTTTCATCTTTCTTACTAACTCTTTTTTTATCTGGAAATTTTATATTTACTTTATTTTTACCATCTATTTTATTCTTTTCAGGACTAGAATTAGTTCTACTTCTTGATCTAGAATTAGAATCATTACTTGGCTTATTTTTTACTCTATTATTTGATCTTTCATTAGTCTTTTTTTGAATATTAGGTTTAGCCAACTTTGGTAAAGTAAAACCATCAACAGCAACAACTTCTATTGATTTATTAATAAGCTTTTCAATATCTGTTAAAAAGAAATACTCATCACTACATACTAAAGACATAGCAACACCTTCATTTCCAGCTCTTCCTGTTCGTCCAATTCTATGAACATAATCTTCAGGTACATTTGGTAACTCAAAATTTACTACATGTGGTAAAAGTGCAATATCAATACCACGAGCTGCTATATCAGTTGCTACTAAAACTCTTATATCTTTTGATTTAAAATTACTTAAAGCTTTTGTTCTTGCACCTTGTGATTTATTTCCATGAATTGCTGCAGCTGTAATATTTTGTTTATTTAAATATTCAGCTAGTTTATTCGCACCATGTTTTGTTCTTGTAAAAACTAAAACTTGATTCCAATTTCCTTCATTAATTAAATGAGATAATAAATGTTTTTTTGTATCTTTATTTACATAATGAACAATTTGTGAAACTTGAGTTGAAGAAGTATTTCTTTTTGCAACTTCAACAGTTTTTGCATTATTTAATAAACTATGAGATAATTTTTTAATTTCATCCGAGAATGTTGCAGAAAAAAGAAGTGTTTGTCTATGCTTTGGAATTATTGCTATAATTCTTTTCATATCATGAATAAAACCCATATCTAGCATTCTATCTGCTTCATCTAGTACAAAATATTCAACTCTTGAAAGGTCAATACATTTTTGTCCTACTAAATCTAATAATCTTCCAGGTGTAGCAATTACAATATCTACACCTTTTCTTAAAATTGCTTTTTGAGGATTTATTCCAACTCCTCCAAAAATTACTGCTGTTTTTAAATTTAAATATTTACTATATGATTCAATATTTTGTGCAACTTGTGAAGCTAATTCTCTTGTAGGAGTTAGAATAAGTGCTTTAACATAATGTTTTTCCTTTGATACAATTTTCTTTTTACTTAGTGTATTTAATAAAGGAAGAGTAAAAGCTGCTGTCTTTCCTGTTCCTGTTTGTGCTGCTGCTAAAATATCATGTTTTTCTAAAACAATTGGAATTGCTTGCTCTTGAATTGGAGTTGGTTTTGTATAACCTTGTTCATCAATTGCTTTTAGGATATCTTTATTTAATCCTAGTTCTTTAAATGTCATTAATTACCTTTGATTTGTTATCTAACAATAAACAGTATCTAGTCTAGTTCATCAATTAAATATTAAAACATTTAGAATATATAAAATTTAGGGAAACAAAGAATAGTGAAGATTAATTACTAGAATTTTTTCGAAGTATAACACAATTAGAAGAATTTAACAAATAATTAAACGATATTAAAAAAGAAGTAGAAAGAAATCTACTTCTTTTAATCTTAGTAAGCTTTTAAAGAAGAGTTAAAAGTCATACTTATTTTAGATATAACTTGACTCATAAACTTATCAAAAAATTTATCAAATTTATCTTGTTTTTGCCAAATAGCACTCTCTACTTTAGAAAGTTCTACAATTAAATCTTGGGCACTTGAAATAGTAGCTACCTCATCAACTAAACCAACACTTTTTGCTTGTGAAGCTGTAAATACTTTTGCATCTGCAAATTGAGTATGATTTTTAACATCAAGTTTTCTAGCATTTGCCACATCTGTTATAAACATATTATAAGTATCATCAATTATACTTTGTAATTGCTCTTTCTCATAATCAAACCACTTTCGTGTTGGTGTTCCGGATTCTTTGTACTTACCTGCTTTTACAGTTTGAGTTGAAATTCCTATTTTTTGCATTAACTCTTCTGTGTTAACACCTTGCATAATAACTCCAATTGAACCCACCATAGCTCCTGGATTTGCAATGATTTTATCACTCCAAATAGAAGCATAATAAGAACCACTTGCAATTATTCCACTTGCATATACAACTACAGGTTTAACAGCTCTTAACTCTTTAATAGCATATGCTAATTCAACAGATGGTGCAACAGCACCTCCTGGAGAGTTTACAATAATTAAAACACCTTTAATATTTGTGTTTTGTTTAGCTTTATCAATTTCATTTAATGTTTTACTTACATCTAAAATTGGACCAAAAAGTTCAATTTTTTGTAAATTAGCAACTTCAAATGTTCCATTATTATTCATTTTATCACTTGGACTATATACAATAAAATACATAATAG
Source organism: Arcobacter sp. (assembly GCA_002685075.1). Classification (GTDB taxonomy): domain Bacteria; phylum Campylobacterota; class Campylobacteria; order Campylobacterales; family Arcobacteraceae; genus Poseidonibacter. The sequence goes on along the minus strand of NYWO01000049.1, from coordinate 1,792 downwards.
TTAAAAAAACTATTGTTTTAAAATACTTAGTTATAAAATCTAAAATTATAATAATTGGATAAAACAATTTTTTTAAAAAATTAAGCAACAACTCCTCCTATAATAGTTTTATTTACAAATTTAGTATGTAAAATAATTTGCATAGCTAAATCCTCTTTATCTTCAATTTCATCTGGAAGATTGAAAGATATAATATCAGCATCTTTTTGTACTTCTAATACACCTTTGTTTAATCCTAATGCCCTACTTCCATTTACTGTAGCAGCTTTTAGTAGTTTTTGAGAGAGTTCAATTATATTTTCATTTGAATGAACCATAAGTGCAGTTCTTAATTCATCAAACATAGATAATGAATTATTAGAACTTAAACCATCAGTTCCAATTGAAAAATCAATACCTTCAAGTTTTGATAAATCTAATTTAGAATTATTTAAAACTCTATTTGAAGTTGGGCAATGATTAATAATAGCACCTAAAGATTTTATTTTTCTAAAATCATCAGTACTTGCTTCCACACAATGTGTAAAAGATAATTTTTTAACATTTGAAAAATGTGTTAAAAATTCAATAGGTTTTGTAACTGCTTTACTTTGATTTAAAAAGTTTTTAAAAAAATCTACAAATAAACCCTCATCTTTATGTAACCATTCAAACTCTTCTGGTGATTCTAAGAAATGTGTTGAAACAGCTAATTCTTCTTCTTTTGCAAGAGCTAAACTTTCTCTTACTAAAAATGGATGCACAGAATATGGTGAATGAATTGCAACTGCTGGTATAAAGTTTTTTGAAGTGCTTTGTTTTGCACCTTCAAGTCTACTTTTAAAATCAGCAAATAAAGTATCAGCCATATCAGCTTTACTTCCAATTACTTCACAAAAAAACACAGTATTTATAGGTGATTTAACACATGGTTCTAAATCAAATGAATAAGATGAAATAGCACCGATTGTTGTAGTACCTGTTTTTTTCATTCTGTCTAGTTTTGTAGAGATTAGTTTTTGTGTAGCTTTTTCTATTAAAGTATCTCTATTTTTTATAACAGAATTTAACCAAGCTAAAAAATTTCCATATTTTAAAGTTGTAGTATTAGCACTAAACTCTAAATGAACATGAGAGTTTATAAGTCCTGGCATTAAAACAGAGTTTTCTTCTGCTTCTTCTATTTTTTCATTTGGATATTTTTTTTGAATATTTTCGATTGTATCAATATCTATAATTTTATGAGAAAAAACAATAGCACCATTTTCAATGATGCTATTGTTTTCATCGCAGGTAATAACCCACTTAGCACTTAATATATTCATTTATTTTGAATTATTCAGTTACTTCTTGTTGTTGAGCTTCTTCAACAGCTTTAATTTCAGAAATAATTTGCATTAATGCAATTAATCCCATATGATAACCAAATGGTCCAAATCCTGAAATAACACCAGTAGTTGCACTTGCAGTTACAGATTTTTGTCTAAACTCTTCTCTTTTGTAAATATTTGAAATATGTACTTCAACAGTTGGAAGTTCAACTGCACTTAATGCATCTTTAATAGCAATAGATGAGTGAGAATATGCTGCTGGATTAATTAAAATACCATCAACTGTTCCTAAACACTCTTGAACTCTATCAACTAATTCACCCTCTAAGTTTGATTGAAAAAATTCTAATTCAACCCCATTTTGTGCTGCTGCATTTTTTAATTGCTCGTGAATTTGTTCTAGGTTCATTGGACCATAAATGTGTTGTTCTCTAATACCTAACATATTTAAGTTTGGTCCTTGAATTACGGCTATTTTCATA
>NYWO01000048.1 GCA_002685075.1 Arcobacter sp. | reverse complement strand
TCTGTTTTTGGACGGGAATTATAGGAGATTTTTCTTCCTTTGTCAAGGGGTATTGCTTAAATGTAGTTTAAATTTTGAAAGTTTCTGGTTTTAGAGTAAAAAAAGAGTTTTAAACTCTTTTTTTATCTTTCATGAAGTGCGTTTTGTTTTGTCTTTAAAATAGGTTTTAAAATAAAATCTAAGATTGACTTTTTACCTGTTATAATATCTACACTTGTAATCATACCTGGGATAATTGGAAGTTTTTCTCCGTTTTTCTCTAAGTATGTTTGACTTGTTTTTATCATCACTTTATAGTAACTTTTTTGATTTTTATCATTTTTATCTATGATACTATCCGCTGAAATTTCCACAATTTGTCCATCAAGTCCACCATATATAGAAAAGTCATAAGCTGTGATTTTTACAATGGCTTTTTGTTGAGGGTTTATAAAAGCTATATCTTTTGGGTCTATTTTAGCTTCTATTAGTAGTATATCACTTTGTGGAACGATTTCTATTAGTTCCATTCCTGACTTGATTACTCCACCTACTGTGTTTACATTTATCTGTTTTACTATTCCATTTACTGGTGAATGAAGGATGGTTTTTTCTAGTTTATCTTCTTCTGAAACTAGTTTTGATTCGTATTTTTTGATTTCTGTATTTAGTTTTTGTAATTCGTTTGAAGCTTCTGCTCTAAATATTTTCGCTTTTTCGCTGATTCTATTTTTTGCTTCTTCCATTGCGTATTTTGCTTTTGGGATATTTATGTATGTACTTTGTAAATCACCTTGGAGTTGTGATAGTTCTTTTTTGATTCTGATTAAATCAACTTTTGATTTTGATCTTCTTTTTACTAAAAGCTCCATCGTTTTTGCTTCTTCTTTTACTAAATTTAGATTTCTTCTTAATTGTGAGCTTGTATTTCTTAACTCTTTTACTTCTTGTTCTTTTTGTTTTAGTTGTATTTTGAAGATTTCTGTTGTACTTTTTAGTTCTGCTATTCTTGATCTAAAAAGTTTTTTATCATTTTGTGCAAAGGTATTTGCTTCTTTTAGTATTGATTTTGGAAATTTTAATTCTGGTATAGGCTTTGTTAAATCAATTTTTGATTCTGCATCTAGTCTTATTTTTGTAACAAGCAAATGATAATATGTTTGCTTGTTTTCTTCAAGTGATGCTTCAAATCTTGTAGTATCGATTTTCATTAGAGCTTGTCCTGCTTTTACTATTGAGCCTTCTTTTACTAAAATCTCTGAGATTAATCCACCGTCTAAACTTTGTATTGTTTTGATTTTCTCAGAAGGTATTACTTTTCCTTCTCCACGTGTTAGTTCATCTATTTGTGAATAATAAGCCCAAGTGAATGCTCCTGAAAAAAAAATGATTATTGAAAAAAATAGCAATAAGACTTTATAATCAGCTTTCGCATTTTTTTGTGCATGTAGCATATTTACAAAATTTACATCTTCGTTATTCATTTGGAACTCTTTTTACTCTAGTTGCTTTTAGTGTATTTGTTGTTTTTGGTTTATTTCCAAAAGAGGAAATGATTTTTTCTTTTGGTCCATCTGCTACTATCTTTCCATCTTCTACTACTATTAATCTATCTACAATTGATAAAAGAGATGGTTTATGTGTTACTATAATCACTGTTTTGTCTTTTACTATTGTTGAAAGATTTTTTTTGAATGTATTTTCAGATAATTCATCCATCATATTTGTAGGTTCGTCTAATACTAAGATATTTGGATTTGATAAAATGGCACGTGCTAAAGTAACTGATTGTCTTTCACCTCCACTTAATCCTTCACCTCTCTCACCTACTATTAAATCATACCCTGATTCATGTTTACCTAGAAAATCATGAACTCCTGATATTTTTGAAGCTTTTAGTATTTGTTCGTCTGTTGCGTATTGTTCTCCAATAGTGATATTATCTTTGATACTTCCCATAAATAAAAATGGTTCTTGAGGAACGTAACCTATTGATCTTCTTAAATCTACTGGGTCTATTTGTCTTATATCTGTGCTATCAACTAAAACTGAACCTTTTGATGGCTCGTAAAGATTTAGCAATAGTTTTGCAAGTGTTGATTTTCCTGAACCAATTTTTCCTATGATTCCTACTTTTTCACCTTTTTTGATTGTAAGGTTTATGTTTTTTAGAACATCAAATTTTTGCTCTTTGTATGAAAAATCTACATCTTTAAAGACTATATTTCCATCTAGGTTTGGTCTGCTTAGATAGTTTTGATTTTGTACTCTTTCAACTGGCATTTTCATGATTTCATCTATGTTGTTTAGTGAAAGTAGCGTTCTATCTAGTCTTATTATCATTCCTGCTATTTGTGAAACTGGGCCTATTACTCTAGAATTTAGCATCATAGCTGCAATAATTGCTCCCATAGTCATATCACCTTCACTTGCAAGTATTACTCCACCTGCAACTATTAGAACTCCTGATAGTTGTGAGATAAAACCTACAAAATATGTAACTATTTGAGATAAGTAGTGTGTTTTATTTCCATAATATGATGTTTGTGAGATTGATTTTTCCCAGTGTGTTCTCATTCTGTTTTGTGCACGAACTGATTTTATGATTTCTAAGCCTGTTACTGTTTCTGTTAAAACTGTCTGTTTTATTTGATCTTCTTTTGCAGAGTTTAAGATATTTTTCTTAATAGGTCTTTGCATAAAAAATGAAAAAAGTATTGCTATTAACATAGTTCCAAGTGAAATATATCCTATTGGACCACCTACATAAAAGATGATAAAAACAAAAAGGAAAACAAAGGGTAAATCCACAAAAGCTGTAACTGTAGCTGTTGTAAAAAACTCTCTTACACTTTCAAAAGATTGAAGTCTACTTACAAACATACCTGTTGAAGAGGGTTTTGAGTCTAGTTTGATATTTAGTAGTTGGTCAAATATTTTACTGGACATTCTTATATCTGCTCTTTTTCCAGCTTGTTCTATAAAATATGCTCGGATAAGTTTTAGTATAAAATCAAAAATAAGTACAAAAACTATTCCACTTAGTAAAACCCATAATGTATCAATTGCTTTATTTGGTAAAACTCTATCATAAACGTTCATTGTAAATAATGGTACGAAGATTACAAAGATATTTATTAGAATGGCTGCGATTATTACTAGCTTATAAAGGCCTAGATTTTTTTTCATTGTTCGCCAAAACCATCTTTTTGTATCTGTGATTTCTACATCTTTATCTACTCTATTTTCAAAGTTATATGCAGGTTTTACTATAAATAAATTGCCTGTATATATCTTCTCAACTTCACTTAGTGAAAGTGTCATTTCACCTGAGCTTACATGTGGCATGATAAGTTTTACTTCATTTTTTGAGCTATCTATGTTTAGAACTACACATGCTTTGTTGTTATTTAAAATCATAACAGCAGGTAAGGCTTGGTTGTTTATATTATGTAGTTTTCTATTTACTGCTTTTACGATAAGACCAATTTTTTTAGCAGATTTTTGGAACATTGAGGGAGTCATTAGACTGTTGTGAATTGCAAGTCCTGCAATCAAGGATTCAGCTGAAGCTGTACGTTTATGAAATTTAGATAAAAAAAGAAGAGACTCTAAAAGAGTATCTTCTTCATTTTTTTCTCTTATGTTTTCAAAATCATCACTTAAGGTATTTTGATTTATTTCCAATATTTATCCTATATGTTATTTCTTCTTTGTATAATATGAACCTGGATATTTATAGTTTAACTTATTTTTAATAGCAATTGCCTGAGCTTCATCACTAAGATTATAAATAGCTACTGTATATGTAGCGTTTTTATTTGCTATTACTTTTGCATTTATACCATCATCTAGTTTAGATAATAAACTTTGTAATTCTTCTTGTGCTCTTGCTTCATTTCTGTATGATTCTACGAATAATACATATTTGAACTGAGTATTAACTTTTGGAGTTTCTTTTGTACTTTCTTCTATTAGAACGTCATCTATAGTTTCTTGATTTTCTGTATCACTTAAGTTTAATGTATCTTCAACTGTAGTTGATACTGTTTGTGCACAAGTACCTACGTTTGAATTTTCAATAGTATTTTGTAATGATGAAGTATTTTTTAATATCTCATAATAAGCTTTATACATAGTAAACTCTGTATTGATTAAGTTTGTTTTAGAGTTATATAAATCTGCTTCAACATTTAAAACATCAATAAAGTTTCTAGTTCCTGCGTCAAATTGATCGTTGTAGATTTCAATAATAGTTTTGTTTTCTTCTATAAATTGTTTTAATTCTACGATTTGTTTTTTTGCAGTATTATATGTCTCATATGCTACGTTTAATTCATCTACTACTGATTTTGATGTAGTGTTTAGTTTTAATTGTGCTTCTTTTAAGAATAACTCTTCTCTTTGAGTTCTTTTTTTGTCACTTAGACCATTAAATAGATTGTAAGTAAGTTCTAACTTTCCACTGTAGATATTTGTATCTAATTCATCTGTTAATAAATCTTCATCATAAATACCTTGTAATTTGAACTTTAAAGTTGGTAAGAAGTTTGATTCTTCTTGCGCTAAAACTGCTCTTTGTTCTTTGATATTTGCAATTGCTTCTAAGATTTGGTAGTTTGTTGTAAGTGCAGTCTTTTGTAAGTCTTTAAAAGTTGCAGGAATTTTTGACTCATCAATTGCTGGTCTACATAAATCACCTGTTAGTGTCATTCCTACATTTTTATCAAATGAACTTTTTGCTGAATTTTTACTATTCATTTCATTAAAAAGGCTACTTTTCGCTGAGTGAATTTTCGCTTTTGTTTGAATTTTATCTAAAATCTCACCATTTATTTCTTCTGTTTGCTTTGCAATTTCTAGATATGATTCGTGAGTTTTTAAGTTGTCTTTTGAGTTTTCAACTCTTTCATCATATTTAAGCATCTCTAAATATGAGTTAATAGAATCTAAAAGAATAGTTTCTACATCACTAGAATTTTTTAGTTTATTTGATATGTAGCTAGCTTTTGCTTCATTTACTCTATTTGGTGTTAAGTTTCCATCGTAGATAAGTTGTTCAAAATCTAACTGAATATTTGCACCGTTTTGATCGGCATCATTTGTAAGAGTTGCTGGACCATCTTCTACTGTTTTCTTTTTTTCAAGATATGCAGTTAAGTCTAACTTTGGATAATATCCACCTTTTTGTTCATCTATATACTTTCTGAAAGCGTTGTTGTTGATTGATTTTGAAATAACATCTTCGTTGTTTTGAACCGTGTGTTCCACTACATCTTTTATTGATGTTGCTTGTAAAGAAGACATAAGAAACATTAAAACTGGAAGACTATATGTGTACTTACTGATTTTCATTTGTTAACCCTTTGTGTTTGCTAGCATATATTATATTGAAAAGATAATAAAAATACAAGTTTTTTAATAATTTAATTAAGTATTTTTACCTTTTAAGGCTATTCTCACAGTTTTAAATTATTAAATTCATAATAAATGTCACTAATTAGTAACTATTATGACGATAAAATAAGAAAGTTTATATTATAATTATATTAACAATTTATACAAGGAAGCATAAATTTGAGTATATCCCTAGCAATTTTCTGTATCATTTTAATAATCGTGACTTATTTTTCAATCAAAAAGTTCATAAGTGTTGCTTTTAAATTTGGTTTTATTGATATTCCAAATCATCGAAGTTCACATGAAAAAAACATACCACGAGGTGCGGGGATTGTATTCGGTTTGATATTTTTGATAGGTCTTCTTTTTTACGAAATACAATACTTTAATGATATAAGTCTTGCATTGCTTTCTATTTTTATTATTTATATTTGTGGTTTTTTAGATGACAAATATACACTAAATTCTTATAAAAAACTTATATTTATAATAATAGCTTCTATTATCGCTTATGTGGGTGGTTTTCAGCTTGATTATATTGGTACATTTTTTGGTTATGATTTAAATTTAGGGTATTTATCTATATTTGGAACAATTTTTGTGATTGTTTCTTTAACAAACTCTATTAACTTAAGTGATGGACTTGATGGCTTAGCTGGGTCATTATCTATCATCATTCTTTCTTGTTTATTTATTATAGGATATATTCATGATGATCGTATTCTTATAGTTTGGCCTGCTTTACTGATATCTATACTTGTGGCATTTTTGTTTTTGAACTGGCATCCTGCAAAAGTTTTTATGGGAGATAGTGGTTCTTTACTTTTGGGATTTGTTATATCGATATTAAGTATTCATGCTATTGAATATATAAATCCTTTTTCTATTTTATTTTTAGCAGCTGTTCCTGTTCTTGATACTTTGATAGTATTTAGTAGAAGAATACAAAGAGGAAAATCTCCTTTTTCTGCTGATAACAATCATCTTCATCATATACTAAATAATATAAAGCAAGATAAAGCATACACTGTTAAAATGCTACTTTTAATGCAGTTTACTTTTGCTGCTATGTTTTTGCAGATTTATAAGCAAGATGAGATACTTAACTTACTTACTTTTATATTGTTGTTTTTAGTGTTTTTTAATCTTTTTGATCCACGTGCAAGAAAAAGAGCAAAAACAGCAAAACTTAGAAGAAAACATAAAAAAGAAAAAAAAGAAAAAGAGTTAAAAAAACACAAATAAATAGGAGATCGATATATAAATGAGTGCATCTATATTTAGAGAGTATGATATACGAGGGATTTTTGAAAAAGAGTTAAATGAAAATATAGTTAAAAAGATTGGTTTCTATTTTGCTAAGGAGTTACTAAAAAAAGTACCAGACGCATCTTTTGTATCTGTTGGATACGATGCTAGACTTCACTCACCACAACTTAAAGATTGGTTAGCTTCTGGGATAAACCATGCAGGACTTGAAGTACTTGATATGGGACTTGTTCCTACTCCTGTAAACTACTTCTCTAACTTTGTAGATTTTGACGGTTTGGAGTGTGATGGTTCTATAATGATTACAGGTTCACATAATCCACCAGAATATAATGGTTTTAAAATCACTATAAATAAAGATCCATTTTTTGGTGAGCAGATTTATTCTATGGGTAGAGATATACTAAAAGATGAAAGTATTATTCCTAATAATAATATCACTATAGAAATAGATGCGAAAAATAAATATATCAACTATATTGTAAATCATTTTAAAGATTTAAAACTTGAAGGTAAAAAGTTTGTGTTTGATTGTGGAAATGGAGTAGCTGGTGTAGTTTTAAGAGAGATTCTTGATAGACTAAATATCAAACATCATATACTTTTTGAGCAACCTGATGGAAACTTCCCAAATCACCATCCAGACCCAAGTGATGAGTCAACTTTAGTTGATATTCAAAAAAAGCTTGCTACGGGTAAATTTGATTTTGGTTTTGCTTATGATGGAGATGCGGATAGAATCGCCCTACTTTCAAAAGAAAACAACTTTAAAGGTGATATTTTAGCAATATTCTTTTCAAAGTTTATAGATAATCCTACAGTAATTGGTGAAGTAAAATGTAGCCAAGTTATGTACGATACTATCAATTCTTATGGAAAAGCTGTGATGTATAAAACAGGTCACTCAAACTTAAAAGTAAAAATAAAAGAATTAAACGCATCTTTTGCAGCTGAAGTATCTGGGCATTTGTTTTTTAATGACAGGTATTTTGGATATGACGATGCAATTTATGCGACATTTAGAGCTTTAGAGCTTATGGATAATGGCTTTGATTACGATAAAGAGTATGAAGCACTTCCAAAAGTATACTCTACACCTGAGATAAATATCACAGTAACAGAAGAGACAAAGTTTAAAATAATCGATGATTTAAAACTAGCTTTACAAAATCCTCCAAAAGATTTTCCAAGTATCAAAGATATCATCACAGTTGATGGTGTTAGAGTGATATTTGAAAATGGTTGGGGACTAGTGCGAGCTTCTAATACAACTCCAAAACTAGTAACAAGATTTGAAGCTGATACAAAAGAGAATGCAAAAGTATATGAAGATGTATTATTAGATTTATTAAAAACTATAGAGGATAAAAAATGATTAAAAAGTGTTTATTTCCAGCAGCAGGATATGGTACAAGATTTTTACCAGCTACAAAAGCAACACCAAAAGAGATGTTACCAGTTTTAACTAAACCACTTATTCAATACGGTGTTGAAGAAGCGATAGAAGCGGGAATGACAACTATGGCAATAGTTACAGGTCGTGGAAAAAGAGCTATTGAAGATCACTTTGATATCTCTTATGAGTTAGAACATCAAATCCAAGGAAGTAGTAAAGAACCACTTTTAAAAGAGATTCGTGATGTTATTACTAAGTGTACTTTTTCATATACTAGACAAATAGAAATGAAAGGTCTTGGTCATGCTATTTTAACAGGTGGTGAGACACTAATAGGTCATGAGCCATTTGCTGTAATACTTGCAGATGATTTATGTGATGCCAAAAAAGGTGTACTTTCTCAAATGTGTGAGCTTTATAAAAAGTACCAATGTTCAATAGTAGCAATAGAAGAAGTTCCAAAAGAAGAAACATATAAATACGGTGTAATCGATGGAAATGAAATCGAACCTGGTATTTTTATGATCAAAGATATGGTAGAAAAACCTGATCCTAAAGATGCTCCTTCTAATCTTGCTATTATTGGAAGATATATCTTAACTCCTGATATCTTTGATATTATCAAAGATACAAAACCTGGAAAAGGTGGAGAAGTTCAAATCACTGATGCGCTTTTAACACAAGCAAAAAAAGGTATGGTATTAGCTTTTAAATTTGATGGTGAAAGATTTGATTGTGGAAGTATTGATGGATTTGTTCAAGCTACAAATCACTTCTATAATAAGTCAAAAAAAGTAGAGAGCAAAAAGTAATTTTTAATATGATTGAATCACACAGAATAGAGTATAAACTAACACTTACTGATAATTTTGAAAAAGAGGTAGTCTCTTTTCTAAACTATAAAGATGGGGGTATTGTTTATATTGGAATAAATTCAGCTGGTGAAATAATTGGCTGTTCAAATCCTGATGAGATTCAATTGAAAATAAAAGATAAATTAAAACATAATATTTTACCATCTTGTTTAGGACTTTTTGAGGTAATTTTAGAAAAAATTGAGGATAAAGATGTAATCAAAGTGATTGTAGCTTCAGGTATGGAAAAGCCATATTATATTAAAAAATATGGAATGTCATCTAAAGGCTGTTTTATTCGTATAGGAAGTTCTAGTGAGCCTATGGA
>NYWO01000047.1 GCA_002685075.1 Arcobacter sp. | reverse complement strand
CTACCATCTTCTATACAGCACGGATTTGTAATCCTCCTAAATGTTATCTACATCAGTTGTTACTCCTTCTTGGCACAAACTTTGTGGAACATGGAAAACTAATATGAGTGCTTCATGTTCCAAATATAAGAGGTTGAGGAACGTTTAAAATGAGCCAATAAATTTATTTATTAGCTCCACTGATTTATTATCTCCCATCTACGAAAAGGCTTTCTCGTATAATGCCTTTTTTGAAGATAGATTTTTGATTCCTTTTTGAAGATATTCTATTACACCAATCAATTCTTTTGAAAAGTCAATAACCATTTCATTTGTATGTGGTTTAGTGATAGTATATTCGATTCTATAACCTTTAAGTTTATACTTAAAATCTGGAGCGAAGCGAAACCTAACCCACTGTTTTAGGTCCGTTTAATTGCCTTTTTAGTTACACTTATAGGGTAAGAGGTAGAACGTTCCAAGCTTCATTATGGCCCTCTCGATAACAATCATAGACAACTAGATCGTTCCTAGTATCAGGAGGAAGAGTGATTTTAGGAACGTAGTATGTAGATGGATCACTATTTTTTAAACAAATGCTAAAGTGTTGGTTAATCAATGATGACAATGAATTGTTATCATTTATCAGTGTAAATGGCCCAAACTTAGCACAGAACATTGCTAATACAGCAGAAATTGCGTCCATAACATTTTCTAGAGTGGCTTCATTAAACGAAGCATTCCTATCATGCTTCGTTTGATTATATGAATGATACCAAGATAAAGATTGTGTAGATTGCTGTTGGCTCCAATTAATATAAGGCTTGAATTCACGTAACCCATTGTAGTTTTTAAATGTAATTTCAAATTCATTGAGGCAAGCTTTCGGTAAAAGTTTTACATAATCTTGAGTTGTATATATTCTTCCATTCTGTGGCTGAATACCCGCTTTTTTTAAAATAGATGTCCATAAATTTTCTACTTCAGTACAGGCTAATATCAACAACTCTCTACTCTTGTGCCCATAAGAAGCTAAGCCATTCTCACTTGGTTCGATATATAATAAAATATCATCTAATTTTTCAATTAGTACACGTAAAGCTTGTTCTGCAGAGCGTTGCTCATAGGGCTTTATATTTAAAGCACCTTCAATATCATTTGTATAAAAAAGTGAAGGTCGCCATATGCATTCAATAGCGTTTCCAATAGGTAAGGATAATGGTTGAATATTTTGAGCACCAAAGACCCTAATTACCCAGTCATTTAACGTTCCTGTTTTTTGTTCTATAACTGTTAATCCTACAGAGATAACATTTAATCCATGATTTTTTCCATACAAATGGACAAAATGCGTTTCAGTTTCATAAGCATAACCTAGAGGCTGTGATTCATGTAACGGCTCTGACCAATTAGGCAAAGTAGTTATTGTATTGTAGTAAAATATTCCGTTCATAGATCTCCAGTGTAGCTTGTGCAACTAACGTTCATCGTGAGTGACAGTTTTGCTGTTCATTCCTCTTATTTGTTATGAATCTTTTCAATCACATCAAATATTAACTTAAAATACTCAATATTAAAATTATCAAATCCATCTACATCATTTATTACATTATTCGTAAAATCATTTTTAGAAAGTGCAATATTATTATTCCATTCATTATCACTTTTTAAATATACTTTTTTATCTCTATCTAAGATATCAAGTGCTTTAGCTTTTCGTTTTTCAGTAACATATTTACCACATTTACTATTTCCATTGTCAAGAAATTCATCTCCTAGGAATATTCTTTTTTCATCTTGGTCAAAAGTTATTAAGTCTTCTTTCTTATAATAAAACTCAATACAAATTCCATCTAATTCATCACTAATTTTTGGAATACAAAAAGAGTAAACATTATTTGTATGATTATTAAATTCTTCTTTTGCATAATTTTTTACATATTTCGGATTATCTCTATCAAACATAAAAATATATTTTCTAGGTTGTATAGCCTTACAATATGTTTGAACCATTCTGTCTAATTCACCATCTCCCATATTCATATTTTCATACTCTAAAAACTGAATATCTAAATCTGTATAAAGTCCATTATTTTTAAATCGTTCTAAGGCCTTTTTAATATGTTTCCAATCTGTTTTTCCTTCAGTAATAATTATAGGTTTAGTATTGTTCTCTAACTCTTCAATTATTATTGAGCCGTAACGAATATATTTCTTACCTTCGATAAGGATAGTTTTATCAAATTTATCAATTTGAACAATTATAATAGTTTTTCCAGATATATCCATTTTTTGAAATTCTAATTCTTCAAAATACTTTGAGTACTTAATTGATTCTTGGATTCTCTCATCAATATTAAATTCTGCACTTATACCTAATATGTCAGATTCTTTAGAACAACCTACAATAAAATAACCACCATTTGTATTAGCAAGTGATGCCATTGTTTTTGCTATATCAAAAGAAGAAGGTAAGATAGGTTCATATGCAGTATCTTCACCTTCAATATTATAAATAATATCTATAGTTTTCTCTTCTTTACTTCTTGTTATTGGTATCTTATTTATTTTTGCTTCTCGAAGTACTTTTCCAAAGCTCAACTTTTTAGGTATAGATACTCCATCTTCATACCATAACTCAGAATCAGAATATTCTAATGTGTCAAACTCAGAATCATGATAAATAATAACTTTACCATTATCTGAAGGTCTTGGTATGATATAAATATCATTTCCATTTTTTCTTATTCCTGACATAACGGTTAATGCACTATCATCTACATTATCACAGGTATACTCATCTAAATTATTTAAATGCTCCAAAATTCTTTTTTTAGAACGTTTTAAAAGACTTACAATGTATCTTTTCTTCTCAATGGATGATTCAGATGTATGAGAAAAACTACTTGAGATTTTATTTATATCGTTATATTCTTTTGTACTTACACCTAAAGAAGTTCTTTCTTTTTCGGACATGACTTCTTTTCCTACATTCTTAATATCATTTATAGGTAAATCTATTCCTTCATTTTTAAAATATTCATTAATTTCAGATTCATCATCTGCTTTTAATAAAAAAGTTAATTTATCTTCATAACCTTTAATATCTAAATACCTACATAGAATTTTTGGTAATTCCAACATAGATGTATTTGAACTCCAAGGAGTGGTTAGAAGTAGTACATCATCTTTTAGATGGACTTGTACTGCCTTTAGAGGAGTTTCACCATAGACTAATAAAAGTTTAGACGCTTCATTTATTTGAAGTGTACTGAGTTTTTCGTTTAAAGCTACGATATCAAATTCACTATCAATCTTTTTAATCCACTTTTCTAAATATGGGAAAATACTCTCTAGTTGATATTTTAAATCAGATTCAGTTTCTTCTCCATCAAAATCAATATTGAAATTATCTTGTCTCAATATTTCAACACCTAAATACCCTAAAAAAATTTCAATATTATGATGAGATTTATTCTCTTCATCTAAAGCAATAAATTCATGAAAATTTTGAAAAATAGAGTTATCCCCATCTGCATAATATTTTAATTTAGCACAAGAAACTATATTCCCATCTTCGTCAGGAAAATATGCAGATGATCCCCAAAGTTTAACTTTATCTATCTCATCTGTTCCCCAATTTGTTGACAATTCTAAAAGTTCTTTAAAAATTAATTGAATTCTTTTACTATTATCACTTTTAATTTTATCTTCATCATTTTTATCACTTATAATATTAGTTAAAAGTTCTAAATAGTCATTAAGTTTCAACTCTGTTTTAAACTCAAAAAATGATTTCCAATCTTGATTTAACTCTATACCGTCAAATACTGGTAAATATTTTCCTGCAATATTTTTTATATCTTCTGAGTTTAAAAATACCTTTGAAGATTTTTCACAAGTTCCTTTTGTTGTAGAAATGCACTTATTATTTTTTATATACCATTTAGGATAATTTTCAACACTATTGCCAGTATTTCTCCCTGGATACCCACTTTTTCCCCAATATGTCTGAGCTAGACTGTTTAATATAGTAATATCACTATTAGTTATTAAGTCTTTCCAAAATATTTTAGAAAAATCATATATTTTTGTCTTTTTCATAAATCTAAAATAAACTACATTTCTATACTCATTTGCCGTAAATATAGAACTAAATGGTTGAAATTTTTTATCAGGTTCTAAAAAATAATTATTTTTAAATCCAAGATTACTTGTTAAATTTGTTTTACTCTCTTTCGTAGTTATTACAATAGGAATAATATTTTCTTCAACCCCTAGTAACTTAAAAAATCGTTTTATTTCATCTCTATCAGCATCTAAAGATAAATAATCTTCACTCAAAAAAATATCATCATCTAAAATATTTTCAATTTGTAGTTTAGGGTTATAGTTACTTGAAAAGTAACATCTTGATGCAGGAATTAAAGTCCCTTTAGTTGTTAACAAATTTAAATTAGTTAACTGGTTTAATGTATCACTTTGTATATCTTCATTACTATATAAATCATATATGTACTTTATTGTTTTACTATGATTTTCTTTCGTACAATATGTAGTAACCGTTGGAATTATCATTGTATTTAAATAGGTAATATCTGTTTTTTCTCCTACTCCAAGTTTCTGAAGCCATAATTTTAAGTTTGAATTTTCTATTGATACATTATATAATCTCTCATTTACATAATCTAAATCACTATTTATATTATTCCAATTATCGTCATCTATTTTTGGAAAACATATTTTATTTAAGTAGTTTAATTTTCCTTTATGGTCATATAAAAAAGCCCAATTTCTTAATTTTTCTTTTGGAAAAGTAGAATCACTAATTTCAAACTCTCTTTTAAAATACTCTATAAGTTGAATATTTTTTGCAATAGTATGTTCATGTTTAAAATCTTCAAAAGCAAGAAAGGCTGGTATTTCATCCCATGAAAAACATACCACATCAATTTTTTTTAGTTTTTTATTTGCAAAAACAAAAGGTGATTCTACTATTTTATTATCTTCTCCAATCTTATTCTTAATAAACTTTTTAATAATTTTTTTTCCTATAAAAGTCTTTTCTGACAAATCCGTTTCATCTATAATAGCTTCATTAACTTTTAATAATTCATTCTTTTTTGAAAAAATAAAAGGTATTAATTCAAGAGCCTCTTCAATACCTTTATTGTAGGCAACAGCTAATTTATCATTAGGAATATTTAACTTTGTCGGGATTAGATTATAAGCTTCATAAGAATATTCTCCTTGCACCAACTCTGCTATCCAATGAAACAATTCCTTACTTATTGAAGTAAACAAGTATTCATTCCATACTAAATCAGTATGTAAATTTTCTCTATTGGAAGCCATTAAAAAAGTACTATTTACTAAAACAGGTAATGAATATTTTTTTTCACTTGTAGGCAAATAAGCATATATTAAATTTTCATTACTTGATACTTCCTCTAATCTGTGTTCAATTTTTTTAGTTGCTAAAGTAAGTTTGATTTCATCAGTGTCTTGTAGTTTTTTTGGAATATTTTCATCATTTCTTAATTTTGTTTTTAATTCTTCAGAAATAGGTAATTGAATGGTTTTTGTAAGCCAATTTTCTTCAACTATATTATCTTTTTTTAGAATTAATTGATTTTCATCTTTTTCTATTTCAACAAAAATTGTTTCATCTATTTCAAATTTAATCGAGCTAATATTTTGTAGAAATAAGAGCTTATTTAGATTTGATGATAGTTCATTGATAGAATTTACTATTTCTTCCTTTTTTGAAACTTTAAGAATTGTTGCAACATTCCAGTTTTCATTCTTAAGATAGTCTTGAACTTCATTATTTACATCATCCTCAAATTCATTAAGATAAATTGGAATTATTTGCCAAGGATATGAAAGCTTTCTATTATTCTCTTTTTCCCAACTCTCTTTATCTATTCCCCAATCTTTCTTCCATTCAAAAGAATGCTTTGCATCAAACTTAAAATATTCATTATTTGTAAAAATAGTAACTTTTTGAGATTGACCAAATACCGATTTAAAACCTATCCCTTTATATCCCGTTTTTGATGTATCATCTATTTTTGTGCCATTGTCTATGTCACAAAGTCCTTCAATATCTCTATCTGTAAAACTTTGTCCTGTATGTGCAATTACTAAAGTATCATCAAATAATTTTATGGCAACATCTATATTTTGACCTACAATAGCCGAGTCATCAGCATTTTGTAGTAACTCATATATAAAACGCTTTGTATCTGTATATAAATCAGATGATAAATATTTTAATGCTGATGTAAGCATAATTGTAAATTTTGGTGTTGAACCTGTATGTTCAGAATAAAGTTGATTTACTTTTTCTCTTATTGACATTGCTTTATTATTCCTTAGTTTTGTATTCATAACTATTTATTATCTAATATAATCTCCAAATATCAAATTTATTCTTATTTTTAAATATATAAAATAATTATATTATAATAACGATAAAGAATTACTTTTTAATGTCTAAATAATAAAGAATATGAGTTATTTAGAACAAAGTGTAAAGTGTCTGGATAAAAGGACCTTATGTACTTTTTATTTTTGTAGAAGGATTCAAATAGAAGTGATTTGGTTGCACTAAATAATACTTAGAATTTAAAAGTATCTAAGTTAAAACAACAAGTTCAACAACCTGTACTTATTGAATATGTTCCAAAATTCGACTCTTTTTGGAAAAAGCTTTTTGTTACTAAAAACTGTTCAAAAAGTAAGAGGTTTTGACAAGGATATAAGTAAATGGTGTGTATTTTATATAAATATATAAAAATTTAAATTAAGTATTTTTATACTATCTTTATAAACTTTAATCAATATTTTAATATTTGATTTACAAATGTATTATACGAAAGGGAAATATGCTAAATGTATATTTTTTAAAACTTGATTTTAATAT
>NYWO01000046.1 GCA_002685075.1 Arcobacter sp. | reverse complement strand
TGTGATTTTGCTATGAGCTCCAGGACCAAGCCCTAAATAATCACCATAACCCCAATAGTTCATATTATGTTTACTCTCTTTACCGTTTTTAGTCCAAGATGAGACTTCATACTGATAGAATTTATTCCTTTTTAAAATTTTCTTTGCTTCAATTTCCATTAACTCAATTGAGTTATCTGGAGGCGTTATCAAATTTCTTTTATAAAAGATGGTATTTGGTTCAATAGTTAATTGATACATTGAAAGATGCTCTAAATCGAATGAGCAAAAAGTATTAATATCTTTAATAACTGATTCTAATGTCTGATCCATGACTCCATAAATTAAATCAATAGTTTTATTGATAGAATTTAGACTTGAAATAATCTCTACTGCTTTTAATGCATCCATGGAGCTATGATTTCTTTCAAGGCTACTTAATACCTTTTGATCAAAACTCTGAATGCCTATAGATATTCTGTTAATGCCTGCATTCATTAATTCATTTAAATAGTCATTCATTACTTCTTTTGGATTTAATTCAAAGCTAATTTCACAATTACTATTTAGAAGTTTTTTATTGGATAAGGCTTTAGTAATTTGTTCAATAATTTTTGATGATATAAGAGATGGAGTTCCGCCTCCAAAGTAGACAGATGAAAATTTTCTGTTTGAAATATATTTTTCTGACCTTTCTAGGTCCTCAAGTATTGCTTTTAGAAGATTTTCTTCGTCCCCATTTTGTTTATCTACATCAACATTAAAATCACAATACGGACATTTTTTTTCACACCACGGTAAATGAATATATAAAGAAATAGGAATTTTCTTAGGATTTAAGTTTTTCAAGTTCTTTAAGAAGTAACTGAGCAGCAATTGCTCTGTGGCTTATAGTATTTTTTAGTTCAGCTTCAATTGAGGCCATAGAAACATTCAAGCTGTCTGGATAAAAGATCTGATCATATCCAAAGCCACCTGTTCCAGAGCTTTCTATAGAAACCTTCCCATGAATTTTACCGCTAGTACAAATTGGCATAGGGTCTTCATATGACCTAATACCAATCAGAACACAAACATAGTAGGCTGAAAGTGATGCTGAATTTATATTATTTAACTTATCGATTATTTTCTTTCTATTATCTATGTCTGAAGAATTTTCTCCTGCATATCTTGCAGAATATATCCCTGGTTCAAAGTTTAATTCTGGTACTACAAGGCCTGAATCATCTGCAACAGTAAACAGACCAGATTGTTTTGCTCCATGCCTAGCTTTTTTTAATGCATTTTCAAAAAAAGTAAGGCCATCTTCAACGACATCATCAATACCAAGGTCAGCTTGAGAGATAATTTCATAATCACTAAAAATCATCTGGAATTCCTCTAACTTCCCCTTATTTGAAGTAGCTAATAGAATTTTTTTATTTTCTTTCAAGTAAATAGACCCCTTCAGAAGAAAAGATATTTGGAAATAGTGATGCCAAGGGACCTTTTTTGCCTTGACCATTTAAAAAGATTTTTTTATTTACAACAAAGCCCTCATCAGCACAAAGCTTTTCAAAATCTTTTATTGTGCATAAATGCAAGTTATCTGTCTCATACCAACTTGAGGGAAGATTTGGAGTAACAGGCATTTTTCCTGATAAAAGATTTAATCTACATCTCCAGTATCCAAGATTTGGCAAGGTTACTACGCATTGCTTTGATAGATCAAGCATCCTTCCAAGAGCTATATGAGGATTTTTTAAGCATTGTATCGAGCTTGCCATTATTGCAAAATCAAAATTTGAGGATACAAAATCTTGAATACCTTCATCAATATCTTGCTCTATAACTGATAGTCCTTTTTCTACACATTGTTGAATTTTTTTATGGTCTATTTCAACACCATATCCATTTACATTCTTATTATCTATTAAGAATTGAAGCAATGATCCATCACCACAACCAAAATCAATGACTTTGGAATTATCTGTTATCCAGGACTCTATAATTTTTGTTAGTGAAATATTCATTATGACTCAATAAAAGATTTAATAATCTTTTCATACCTTTTTGAAGCAAAAAGAAAACTATCATGACCTTGTTTGCCATAGAGAATTAGGCAAGAGCATTCAACATTTACATTCATGGCTGCAAGTTGAATTTCTTTACTTCTTTGAGGAGGATAAAGCCAATCGCTCTCAAATCCAATAACTAGAAGTTTCGCCTCGATAGATGATAATGTTTTTTCTAAGTCACCACTATTTCCTTCAGAAGCGTCATAATCATCCATAGCTTTTGTCATCAATATGTATGAATTAGCATCAAATAAATCTGAAAATTTTTCACCTTTATATTGAAGATAATTTTCAACTTGATAGTCAACATCACCAGCTACTCTTGATTCTTCATCTTGAAACTTTCTTCCAAATTTATGGTCCATATGTTTTTCAGATAGATATGTTATGTGACCAAGCATTCGAGCTGTTTTTAATCCATTTTTGGGTTTCACATTATGTTTATAGTAATCTCCTCCATGAAAATCTTTATCTTTTCTTATAGATTCTCTAGCAACTTCATTCATAGCTATATTTTGAGTGCTCGACTTAGCAGCTGCTGCAAAGATACCAGCTTTTTTGAGACTATCAGGGAATGCAATTGACCATTGAAGAGCCTGCATACCTCCAATACTGCCTCCAACAACTAGATGCCATTTTTCTATATTTAAATAATCTGTAAGCATTTTTTGTGATTGAACCCAATCTTTAACAGATACTATTGGAAAATCTTTGCCATAAATTTCACCAGTGTCAGGATTAACACTTGATGGTCCGGTTGATCCCGAACATCCACCAAGATTATTTGAGCATACAACAAAGTATTTATTTGTATCAATAGATTTACCAGGGCCAATTATTTGATCCCACCAGCCAATTGTGTCATCAGCAGAAAACCTTCCTGCTGCATGATGATTCCCAGAAAAAGCATGACAAATTAGAATCCCATTAGATTTATCCTTATTTAAGTTACCGTAAGTTTCAACCATAAGATCAAACTTATTGAGCCTTGATCCTGACTCTAAATCTAAACCAGATTCAAAGTGGATTAAATTTCTTTCAGTTTTCATATTAATAATCTTATTATGCTTGTTAATAATATTTCAATTTGCCTAATTAGAATTAGTGCAAAAATGGGTGAAATATCAAGCCCTCCAAATGATGGTATAAAATTCCTAATTGGACTCATTACTTTTGAAGAAATTTCTTCGACTAATTTCAAAAGAGGATTTGGATTATTTGGCGAAACCCAACTTAAAATAACAGAACCAATTATAGTAAAGAAAATAATTCTTACAAAAGTACTTACAGTCTCAATAATCGCAATTAAACCTAGAGTTATTTCATCATATTGAGCAGAATAAAGAAGATAAAACCCTGAAAACTTTAAAAGCACAGCAATTGAAAAAATCATATAAAGCTGATTTTTAAAAATTGAGATTTTAGATATAGGTTTGTAAAAGTTTACAAATGCTTTCACAACAGGATTGAAGTAATCAACTTTAAAAAGGTTAAAAATAAATAATAATATAAATGCGTAACTTACTGCACCTAGTCCTAAACTTATAAACTGCAGTGAATTAGAACTCATTTGAAATCTCTTTTGATCTGTTTACTGCAACAATGATACCTTTCTCAAAGGAATTAAGTATTTTTGAAGACTTAAAGCTTTTTAATCCTGCTTCTGTAGTACCTTTTTTGGATGCAACAGCAGATATTAATTCATCCATAGTTTTATTATCTTTTGATGCAATCCCAACACCTTCCATCAAATTTCCTAAAATCTTATCTCTTAGCTTTGTATTGCCATTGCAAAGTTTTAAGATTCTTTTTTCATAAATCTTTAGTAGATAAAAGAAATAAGCAGGACCACTTCCAATTAAACCAGTAAAGTCATCCATCTTAGTTTCTTTATCTAGCTCAAGAGTAATTCCGACTCTGTTTAACAAATTCATTACTTTTTTTAGAGTTGCCAAGGAGCCAGAGACGTTATAAATCGCAGTTATGCCTTTATTAAATTCAGATGGAGTATTTGGCATAGCTCTAATGAATTGCATATCTTTTGATATAGAAAGATATTTTTTTGATTTTATGCCTGCAACTAAAGAAACAATCGTAGGCTTTTTATATTTTTCACATATTTCTTTAAAGGCATTTAAGGCATCTTTGGGCTTAACAGCCAAAAAGAATAGGCAATTACTTGTATCTTTTTTAAAAGAGTATTCTTTAATACCAGCTTTCTTCATGATATTTTTATTCTTAATATTTCTATCTACAAATAAAATATCTTTTTTATTAAAGCCACTAGAAATCATTCCTGCTATTAAGGCTTGAGCAATATTACCAGCTCCAAAGAATACTACTTTTTTCATAACCTTTTTCCAAATATGAGCTCTCCAACTCTTATTAAGTTTGATCCAAACTGAATCGCAGATTCAAAATCAGAAGTTGTTCCCATGGATAAATAATTAGCATTTGGATAAACACTCATTAATTCTTCATGAAGTTCTTTTGATCTTCTCATTTCCTCTTTTGAGTCTCTAGTGATATTTGGGAGAACCATTATGCCTTTTAAATTAATATTTTCCATAGAATCAACGTGATTTGCAAAACTCATAAGCTCTGATGAATCGATGCCACTTTTAGATGACTCTTCAGAAATATTTACTTGTATGCATCCATTTATAACTTTATCTAACGACTTACATTCCCTATTTAATTTATCCACAATTGAATTCCTATCAAGGGAATGAATCCAATTCGCATGCCTTGCTATAGTCTTAATTTTATTTGACTGAATTGGTCCAATAAAATGCCATATTATTTTTAAATTTTGAAGCTCCTCAGATTTTTTTTGAAGTTCTTGAGCATAATTCTCTCCAAAATCTTTGAGCCCTAAATTAAAAGCTATTTTAATATGCTCCAAACTTTTTTTCTTTGAAACCGCAATAATACCTATTTTACTTATGCTCTTTTCTGAGTTTTGAGATGCCTGTTCAATCCTAGATTTTAAAAGATTTATATTTTTTTCTATTTCTCTTTGCATAGTGTCCTTAATCTAGGCTCAAACCCTTTTTTAGTTATTACTTCTTTTGAATTATTAGCAGCAGAGCGATTGGCATAGGGACCACTTAAAACGCTATGCAACTTTTTACCAGGATCAGAGCTACTGTAAATTTCGTTAATAGATATTAGTTTAATATCTTCTAAAATTTCTTTTGCTTCGAACGCATATTTTTTATTACCGTAGGCTCCAATTTGAACAAAATATTCACAAAACAAAAATCTATCTTCTGAAGATGACTCAATTAATACAGAGCCTTCGAGCAAAGAAGAAGGAAAGTCTATAGTGATGTTATTTAATTCATTTCTAGACTGAATATTTTCAACGTCAGTTTCAAAATAAAAAAATGATATAGCAGCTAATGATAAAGAAGTTATAAATAATCCCAACAGTATTCTTGAAGAGACCACTTGAATACTTTTTTTCTTTGCTCCGTAAACTTTTTTTCTAGATTTAACACTCCTTCTATTTAATGATTTTTTATTTGCATAATCTTTCATAAATATTACATTTTTTCTATTGCCTTTATCCCCAAAAGGCCTAACCCGTTTGAAATGATAGTTTTTGCACCACAAAGGCAATAAATAATTGAATCAATGTTTTCTCTTGACTCTGTAAGAACATGATTGTCATTATAAAAACTATGAAAAGTATGAGCAAAATCTTTTAGATAAAAAATTATTAAATGTGGCTGAAGCGCACTACACGATCTTGATACAACGTTAGGATATTTACTCATTTCATGAATTAGTTTGTCACAAGATTTATAGGATCCATTTGAAATAGATTGAGCAGATTCTGGTAACTGAGAATATTCTTCTTTATATTTTGTAATTAGTGAACAGATTCTTGCATGAGCATACTGAATGTAATAGAACATATTCTCTTTAGTGTCCGATTTTGCTAAATCTAAATCAAAATCAAGATGCTGATCAGCTTGTTTTGATAAATAATAAAATCTGGCCGCATCAGTTCCAATATCTTTTATCAAGTCGGCTAATGAGTAGAAGTCGCCAGATCTAGTAGACATTTTGACTTTTTTCCCATCTTTAAATAAATTTGCAAATTGAACTAGTTGAACACTTAATTTTTCTTTTTCAAAGCCTAGTCCTTCCAAGGATGCCTCTATTCTTTTTATGTAACCGTGATGATCTGCACCCCATACATTTATTAATTTATTAAAACCTCTATCAACTTTATCTTTATGATAAGCAACATCAGATGCAAAATATGTAGCTCTACCATCGTCTCTTATTAAGACTCGATTTTTATCATCGCCACTTGAGCTAGTATTTAGCCATATTGCACCTTTTTCTTCGTATGCTAATTCTTTATCTTTAAGTGTATTTATAGCTGCAGCAACTTTAGATTCTTTATCACTTACATCTCCTAAAGATGACTCATAAAACCATTGATCAAAGGAAACATTAAAAAGTTTTAAATCATCTTTTATAGATGTAAGAACTTCATTAAGAGCAAAATCTTTTAAGTTAAACCATAAAGAAGGCTCATTTTTTTTAATTCTTAGAATTAGTTCATCAATTTCTTTTTCTTCATCAATTGGAAGGCCGTCCTTAAGCAATAACACATCTACAGATAATTCAGGATTATTTTTATCAATAAATATAATACTTATATCTTCTATGTATGATCCTTTGTATGCGTTTTTAGGAAAAAAATCAGTAAAATGTTTTTTAAAAACTTTAATAAATACACTTGCTGTAAGAATATCAATTTGTCTTCCAGCGTCATTTACATAATATTCCTTTTCTACCTTGTATCCTGACACTGAAAGTATTCTACCAATTGCATCACCATAGGATGCTCCTCTTCCATGTCCAACATGTAATGGGCCTGTTGGATTGGCAGAGACGAACTCTATTTGAACTGATTTACTCTTTCCAAGGCTAGACTGTCCATAATTTATAGAATTTTTATTAACTTCATTTACCACAGAAGTGAAATCAGCTCGGTGGAGTGTCACATTAATAAATCCGGGTCCCGCAGATTCAACAGTTTTAAATTCAGATGAATCACTCAACATTTTTGTAAGGATTTCAGCTAATTCTTTAGGATTTTTATTCGCAACACTTGCAGTAATCATACAAACATTGCTTGTTATGTGTCCTTTTTTTAAGTCATCTGTAACTGTTGTAGCATATTTGTTTTTTATTAAACCTTTCTGATTATCATCAATATCGTCTAAAGATTCTAAAAATTTATCAATGTGATTGTTAATTCTATTTATCATTATTTTGCTCTTCCAACATAGCTTTCATCTCTAGTATCAACTTTTACAACCTCACCTTCATTAACAAAAAGTGGAACTTGAATTGTTACACCCGTCTCAAGTTCTGCTGGTTTTGTTGCACCAGAAACAGTATCACCTTTAACTCCAGGCTCTGAATTGATAATTTTAAGCTCAACTATCACAGGAGGGTCCACTAATATTGGCCTATCGTCCCATAAAATAATTTCGCAAGTTTCTTGACCAACTAACCATTTCTTTGCATCACCGATCTCAGAGGAACCAATTTCTATCTGTTCGTATGAAGTTGAATCCATGAAATGCCAATTTTCTCCATCAGAATATAAAAATTCCATATCTTTATGATTTATATCAGCAGTCTCCGCGCTCTCACCAGATTTAAAAGTTTTATCATTCGTGTTCCCGGTAAGTAGATTCTTATACTTAACTCGCATAACTGCTTGGCCCTTGCCGGGCTTATGAAACTCATGCTCAACTATTGTGCAAGGTGCATTATCTATAAGTAACTTAGTTCCGTTCTTAAATTGATTAGTAGAAATTTTCATATTAAATATTTTTTATGTTATTTTATTATTGAGGAATCTAATGAAAAAATTATTTATATTAATTGCCATATGTGCAATTGTAACTTCTTGCGCTCAAAGTGGCGAACAAACAAAATCATCAGAGGATCTAGATATATTCTTAGATTTAGTAGAGGAAGATAATCTAGTTGAAGGACCCATAGCAAGTTCTGCTTCATGGATTGCATCAAATTTTATTGGCTATGACTCTCAAAAAATCTTAGCAGACTATGGAAAAAGGTATACTCTTAAGGCATTAGAAAGTTCAAGAGAGGCTGCTAGCTTCAATAATCTTGAAACAAGTGCAAGTAACAGAAGAAAATTAGAGTTATTAAAAAGTTCTTTTGTAATGCCCCCACCTTTCAATGACTCGCTTGCAGGAGAACTTTCTGAAATAACAACAAAACTTCAGGCTATGTATGGTAATGGTAAGCATTGTTATGAAGATGGAACTTGCTATGACTTAGAGGGCTTTGAGGAAATATTAGACAACTCAAGAGATCCTGATGAATTATTAAAAGCATGGTCTGGTTGGCATGAAATTGGTAAGCCTATGAAACCAATGTATATGAGAATGGTAGATATTGGTAATCAGGGATCACGAGATTTAGGTTTTGAGGGTTTAAGTGATCTTTGGTTTAGTAAATATGATATGCCGGCAAAAGATTTTCTTGATGAGACTGATAGGGTTTGGGATGAAGTCAAGCCTTTATATGAAGCTTTACACTGTCACGTAAGAAGTAAACTTAATTCAAAATATGGTGATGAAATTGTTCCTCCTGAAGGGCCACTTCCAGCTCATCTTTTAGGCAATATGTGGGGGCAGTCTTGGTCTAATATCTTCGACCTCGTTTATACCAGAAAAGAAAATAATGGGTCTATAAATGTTACTGAAATAATTAAAGAAAAAGAAATTAATGAAAAAGAAATGGTTGAATATGCAGAAGATTTCTTTTTATCAATAGGTTTTGAGCCACTTCCCTCAACTTTTTGGGAGAGATCCTTGTTAGTTAAACCCAGAGATAGATCTGTTGTTTGTCACGCGTCAGCATGGAATCTTGATCCTGCTAATAATGATTTAAGAATTAAGATGTGTATAGAAAAAAATGAAGAAGACTTCGTTACTATCCATCATGAGCTTGGCCATATTTTCTATTATCAAGCTTATAATCATTTACCAACTTTATTTCAGGGGGGAGCTAATGATGGCTTCCATGAAGCCTTTGGTGATTTATTAACCTTATCCATTACTCCAGATTATTTGACTAAAATTGATTTCATTTCCGAAGATGAGGCAAAGATCGCAAAAGAAGATTCTATAGGCTTATTAATGAAGCAAGCTCTTGAGGGTGTGGTAATAATACCGTGGGCATTAATGTTAGATAAGTGGAGATCTGGTGTTTTTGATGGTGATATAGATGAATCAAATTTAAATGAAGCATGGTGGGATATGAGAAAGTCATATCAAGGTATTTCTTCACCTGTAGCTAGATCAGAAAATTATTTTGACCCAGGAGCAAAATATCATATTCCTGGTAATACACCTTATACAAGGTATTATCTTGCTAGGATTATGCAATATCAATTTCATGAATCACTTTGCAAAGATATTTCATTCTCAGGACCACTTCATGAGTGCTCAATATATGGAAACAAAGATGCTGGAAACAAAATTATTTCAACAATGGCAATGGGTCAAAGCGAGCCATGGCAAAATGCTTTTGAGAAGATTACTGGTTCAAGATCTTTGAGTGGTAGTTCAGTTATGAATTATTATCGACCTTTAAAAGAATGGCTTGATGAACAAAATAAAAATAGAACATGTGGATGGGAGGATCAATGATTTCAAAAATAACTAATATAATAATTTCAATAATTGCCTTTGTTATTGCTTTTTCAATAGCATATGCAACTGGAATCGACTTAGTCATGAAGGTGATATGCCTAGCATTTATAATTCAATGGGTTATGTTTATTCCGGCATATATTTTTCAAACAGAAAAGTTTTATGACTTAACAGGAAGTCTTACCTATCTCTCAGTAATATGGTATTCGCTTGCTTCAACATCTGATAGTTTTACAAATTTAACTAATGGAGCAAATTTAGCCATAGTTTTATTGATAACTTTATGGGCTGTTAGGCTTGGAAGTTTTTTATTCATGAGAATCCACAAAGATGGTGAAGATAAAAGGTTTAGAAGTATTAAACCTTCATCAACTCAGTTTTTTATGACATGGACATTGCAAGGATTATGGGTTTCCTTATGTTCTATGTGTGCTTTAACAGCTATTTCATCTGAAAGTGGTGTAGTAGTTAATTCACTTTTTTATCTTGGTATAGGGTTATTTATATTAGGTTTTTCTTTAGAGGTAATCGCCGATAATCAAAAAACTAAGTTTAGGTCTGTTCCTGAAAATAGAAATAAATAGATGATTCAAAAAGTATTTTAAATGGTAAATCAATAAAAATATATGCAAAAAATAAAAATAATTTACCAAAAAACAACCAGACAATTACTTTTAAAAGTGCTCATATAGCAGTTTATAGAGGTGTCCCACAGATACTTATACATTCAAGTACAGATTATAAAGTAGGAAATTAATGCTAATTAAATCAATTTTTACAAATAGTACAGGTATTTTAACATCAAGAATTTTAGGTTTTATTAGAGATTTATTAACAGCTTCTATTTTAGGAGCTAATATCTATTCTGATATTTTCTTTGTCGCTTTTAAATTACCAAATTTATTTAGAAGAATATTTGCAGAAGGTGCTTTTACTCAAGCTTTTATACCAGCTTATGCAAAATCAAATCATAAAATCAGATTCTCTTCTGTTGTATTTTTACAACTATTTGGCTTTTTGATTATACTTTCACTTTTAGTTACCCTATTTTCTTCACTTGTAGCAAAAGCAATTGCAATAGGTTTTGATCAAGAAACAATTGATTTAGCAGCACCTTTATTTGCTATAAACTTCTATTATTTACCTATGATTTTTGTAGTTACATTTATGGCTGCACTCTTACAATATAAACATCACTTTGCAACAACTGCTTACTCAACTGCACTTTTAAATCTTGCTATGATATCAGCACTTTTAATATCACAAAATATGGAGAAGTATGAAATTACGTTTTACTTATCTTATGGTGTATTAGCAGGTGGAATATTGCAAATACTTGTACATTTATATGCAATGAAAAGATTAAATTTATGTAAAATATTTCATTTTAAAAAGCACAAGAAAAAAGAAGAGAACAAATTTTATAAAAACTTTATGTCTGCAACAGTAGGCTCTTCAACAACACATCTTTCAGCTTTCATAGATACATGGCTAGCATCTTTTTTAATGACAGGTTCTATTTCATATCTTTATTATGGAAATAGAGTTTTTCAACTTCCACTTGCTTTATTTGCAATAGCAACTTCAGTTGCTCTTTTTCCAATGATTGCAAGAAGTATAAAAAATAAAGATGAAAATAAAGCTCTTTCTTTAATGAAAAAATCTTCACTAATTTTATTAGGGCTTCTTTCAATATCAACTTTTATTGGTATATTCTTTAATGAGTTTATAATTAGTCTATTATTTGAAAGAGGTGCTTTTACAAGTAATGATACTACAAATACTGCCTTGATTTTAAGCATGTATTTAATTGGATTAATTCCTTTTGGAATAGGAAAAATCTTCTCGCTTTGGTTATATGCAAAAGAACAGCAATTTTTAGCAGCAAAAATATCTGTTTATTCTCTTGCTTGGAATATAGTTTTTTCACTTGCATTAATTCAACCTTTTGGTGCAGCAGGTCTTGCCTTTGCAAGTACTCTTAGTGGATTTATTCTATTTTTTCTTACAATTAAAGCTTTTGGTTTTAAAAAATTTATTGTGATGTTTAAAAAGTAAAAACTCCCAATACTCTTAATTTTAGTAATTAATTACAATTTAGCTATAATGGCTTTTTTAATAATAATTACTAGGATTTAAATGAAAGAATTTTTCAAACAATACTCCCCTTTTTACAAAAACTATAAACTTCAATTTTTTTATGCCTTCATTGGAATTATTTTAGTATCAGGAGCAACAGCAGGAACTGCTTATGCTATTCAGCCCTTATTAGATGATATTTTTATTAATAAAGATGAAGAGATGTTATATTTAATGCCAATTTTTGTTATTGTTTTATACACAGCAAAAGGGTTTGGACGATATATTCAAGCATATTTTATTTCATTTATAGGTCAAGATATTACTAGAATAGTAAGAGATAGACTATTTTCTCATGTTCTTACTTTAGATATGGATTTTTTTCAAAAAAAACATGGTGGTGAGCTTGTTAGTAGAATTATAAATGATATAAATAGAATTCAACAAGCAGTTTCAAACTATGTTGCAGAATTTATAAGAGAAGTTCTTACAATTGTAGCACTTATAGGTTTAGTAATTTACCACTCACCTGAACTTGCTTTCTATGGTCTTGTTGTACTTCCTCTTGCTATTTGGCCATTATCTAAACTTGCAAAAAGAATGAAAAAACTTTCTTTTAAATCACAAGAATCAAATGCAGATATCACTTCATCTTTAAGTGAATCTTTTAATAATATTGAAATAATCAAAGCAAACTCAACTGAAGAGATTGAAGCTAAAAAATTCTCTATTTTTAATATGCAATTTTTTAAATACAATATGAAAGCTGTAAAAACAAATGAATTAACTTCACCTCTAATGGAAATAATTGGTTCACTTGCCTTTGCTGCTGTTATTTTAGTTGGTGGTTCAAAAGTAATCTCAGGAGAACTTACAACAGGAACATTCTCTTCTTTTATTGCTGCATTATTTATGTTATATACTCCAATTAAAAGATTATCATCACTTTATAATAAAATGCAAGATGCCCTTGCTGCAAATGATAGAATTAATGAAATGCTTAATTCAAAAGCTACTATTCTAGCAGGAAATAAAGAGTTTCCAAAAGATATAGAAACTATATGCTTTGATAATGTTTCTTTAAATTATGGAGAATTCCAAGCTTTAAAAAATATTAGTTTTGAGGCAAATAAAGGCGATAAAATTGCACTAGTTGGAGATAGTGGTGGAGGAAAATCTTCTTTAATAAATACAATTATTAGATTCTATGATATTTCAGAAGGTCAGATAAAACTAAATGATGCTTTGATTAATGAAATTTCATTAAAGTCTTTAAGAGAAAACATCTCAATCGTTACACAAAGAGTATATATCTTTAATGACTCAATAAGTGCAAATGTTGCTTATGGATATGATATAGATGAAAAAAGAGTTATAGAAGTTTTAAAACAAGCACATGCTTATGATTTTGTTTCAAAAATGGAAGATGGAATTAATACAAAACTTGATGAATTTGGAACAAATTTATCTGGAGGTCAAAGGCAAAGAATTGCAATTGCAAGAGCCTTATATAAAAGACCTAAAATTCTTATTTTAGATGAAGCTACATCAGCACTTGATAATGAAAGTGAATCAATTATTTCACAAGTAATTGATGATGTAAGTTCTGATAAAATAACTTTTATAATTGCACATAGATTAAGTACTATTAAAAATGCTAGTAAAATTGCTGTCTTTAAAGATGGTGAAATTATTGATATGAATACTGAAGAAAATCTTTTAAAATCTTGTAAAGAATACCAAAGATTATATAACTTAGCAAATATTTAATTTATACTTTAAAGAGCTATAAAATAGCTCTTTACAACTTTCTTCTAAACTAGAACTTTCATTAAAACTTATATTTAACGATTTTTAGATAAAATATCTAAATTTTAAAAAAAGGGTATTCTTGTTTTGTTATAACACAGTAAAAAAAGTACTATTCAAATTTGAACCAGAAACAGCACATAATATCGCTGAATATAGTTTAAGAATTGTTGGAAAATGTAAAATTCTAAAAAGTATTATGGAAAAGAAAAACTTTAAAAATGATTCTAAGCTTTCTCAAGAGCTTTTTGGTGTTACTTTTTCAAATCCAGTTGGATTAGCTGCTGGTTTTGATAAAAATGCAACAATGGTTAAAGCTATGCCTTCACTAGGATTTGGTTTTACTGAAATTGGAACAATGACACCAAAACCTCAAGATGGAAATGCAAAGCCAAGAATGTTTAGATATCCAGAAGAAAAAAGCGTTCAAAATGCTATGGGATTTAACAATGAAGGTGCACATAAAGTTCTTAAAAACTTAAAAAAAGTTTATCCTGCAGCTATTCCTGTTGGAGTAAATATTGGGAAAAACAAGACTACTCCTGAAGAGTTTGCCTTAAGTGATTATAAAATGCTTATTAAAAAATTTGAAGAGACAAGTGATTATTTAGTAATAAATATTTCAAGTCCAAATACACCAAATTTAAGAGATTTACAAAATGAAAAGTTTATTACTGAACTTTTTACAATGGCAAAAGAGTACACGAATAAACCGATTTTATTAAAAATTGCTCCAGATATGGAAGCACAACAAGCAATTGAACTTTGTAAAAGTGCAGTAAACGCAGGAGCTGCGGGAATTATTGCTACTAATACAACAATAGATTATTCACTTGTTCCAAATTGTCAAGATTTTGGAGGACTAAGTGGTGCTTGTTTAACAGATAAATCTTATTCAATTTTTAAAGAAATTGCAAAAGAATTATATGGAAAAACAATACTAATTTCTGCTGGTGGAATATCAACAGGAGAACAAGCTTATGCAAGAATTAAAGCAGGAGCTTCTTTAGTACAATCATATTCAGGACTAATTTTCGAAGGTCCTTCAATGGTTAGAAAAATAAATGAAGAAATGTTAGAGCTAATGGCTAAAGATGGATATACAAACATCACTGAGGCTATTGGATCTGATTTAAAATAAGTAGAGATAAAATGAATTTAACAAAATCAACAAAAATTAAAAAAACTTTTTTATTGTTTCTTGTTTCACTATTCATTCTTACAGGAGAATTAATGGCTAATAGCTTACCAAAATATTATACTAAGACATTAAAAAATGGATTACAAATAGTTGCAATTCCAATGAAAAATGGCTCAAATGTAGTTTCAACAGATATATTTTATAAAGTTGGAAGTAGAGATGAGAAAATGGGAAAAAGTGGAATAGCACATATGCTAGAACACTTAAACTTTAAATCAACAAAAAACCTAGAAGCTGGTGAATTTGATGAGATTGTTAAAGGTTTTGGTGGAGTTAATAATGCTTCAACATCTTTTGACTTTACGCATTATTATATTAAATCTGCTTCTAAAAACATGGATAAATCTTTAGATTTATTTGCTGATTTAATGCAAAATCTTACACTAAAAGATGAAGAATTTCAGCCTGAGCGTAATGTAGTTGCAGAAGAGAGACGTTGGAGAACAGATAATAACCCAATGGGATACTTACAATTTAGATTGTTTAACAATGCCTATATTTATCATCCATATCATTGGACTCCAATTGGATTTATGAGTGATATTAAAAATTGGTCTATTGATGATATTAGAGATTTCCATAGCACTTATTATCAACCAAAAAATGCAATCATTGTTGTTGCTGGAGATATTGACAAAGAAGAAATATTTGCATCTTCACAAAAATATTTTAAAGATATTAAAAATAAAAAAGAAATACCTTCTAAAATACATACAGTAGAACCAAAACAAGATGGTGCAAAAAAAGTTACAATTGTAAAAGATTCAGCAGTTGAAATGCTTGCAATTACATATCATATTCCAAACTTTGAGCATAAAGATCAGGTTGCACTTTCTGCTTTAAGTGAATTTTTCTCTTCTGGTAAAAGTTCAATTTTACAAAAAAGACTAGTTGATGAAAAAAGATTAGTTAACTCTGTATATGCTTATAATCTAGAGCTTAAAGATCCTGGATTATTTATGTTTATGGCAGTTGCAAATGAAGGTGTAAAAGCTAAAGATGTTGAAAAAGAAATTTTAAGCATAATTGATGAAGTTAAAAAAGGAAAAATCACTAAAAAAGACCTTGATAAAATCAAGATTAATACAAAAGCTGATTTTATCTTCTCACTTGAAAGTTCATCATCTGTTGCTTCATTATATGGTTCATATTTTGTAAGAGATAATATTAAACCACTATTTGATTATGAGAAAAAAGTTGATGCTTTAAATAAAAAAGATTTAATAAAAGCAGCAAATAAATACTTTACAAAAGATAATTCTACTACTGTTATTCTAAAACAGGAAAAGAAGTAGTGAATTATCATGTAAGTAAAACAATTTTGGGTGAAAATCCAAAGTTTGATTTTCCAAAACCTATTTTTTTAGAAGAATTAAAAGAAGAAGGTTTAGTTAAGTTATTTAGTGATTTTTATGATTTGATTATTGATAGTGATATTGGAAACTTTTTTCCACAAGAAGAAGATGAGTTAGAAAAAATCAAAGCCCACAATGTTAAGTTTTTTATAGAAGCGGCAGGTGGTCCTAAGGATTATAGCCAAGCTGTTGGGCATTTTGATATGTTAAAAACTCATGAACAATTCTCAATCACTGAAAAAGCAAGAAGGGAATGGTTAGGATGTATGGAAGAAGTTTTAAGAAAAACAGATATATCAGATGAGGCAAAGCAGAGCTTTTGGGACTTTTTAGAAGTATTCTCAAAACACACTGTTAATGTAGATGAAAAACAAGAACTAGAAGATTTAGTAGTAAAAAAAGGATAGATATGGAAATTATTACAGGTGCGATGACCGCACTAATTACCCCATTTAAAGATGGAAAAGTTGATTTAGAAAAATATGAGTCTTTAATCAAAAGACAGATTGCACAAGGTATTGATGCTGTTGTTCCAGTTGGAACTACTGGTGAGAGTGCTACACTTTCACATGCAGAGCATAAAGCATGTATTGAAGTTGCAGTTGCTACTTGTAAAAATACACATGTAAAAGTAATAGCAGGAGCGGGTTCAAATGCAACTCATGAAGCAGTAGAAATTGCAAAACATGCACAAGCTGTTGGAGCAGATGGATTATTATCTGTAACACCATATTATAATAAACCAATGCAAGAAGGTTTATATCAACACTACAAAGCAATAGCAAGTTCTGTAGAAATTCCATTTATGCTTTATAATGTACCAGGAAGAACTGGTGTTGATTTAACAGCTGATACAACTATTAGACTATTTGACGATATTCCTAATATTTATGCAACGAAAGAAGCAACAGGATCACTAGATAGAACAATAGAATTATTATCACAAAGAAGTGACTTAGTAATTGTTTCAGGGGATGATGCAATTGATTTTCCTATGTTAGTTAATGGTTGTAAAGGTATTATTTCTGTTACAGCTAATTTACTTCCAAATCTAAAATCTAGATTAGTACATGCAGTACAAGAAGGAAATTTAGAAGAAGCAAGACAAATAAATGAAGATTTATATGCTTTAAACTCAGTATTATTTTGTGAAAGTAACCCAATACCAATTAAAGCAGCAATGTATTTAGCTGGTTTACTTAATACTTTAGAATACAGACTTCCTTTAACTGCTCCAAGTGCAGAAACAATGAAACTACTTGAAACAACATTAAAACAATATGAGGTAATAAAATAATGAGCGAATCTATGAAAAATAAAACTTTAGTAATTTCTGGTGGTACAAAAGGTATCGGTAAAGAGTGTGTTTATAAATTTGCACAAAATGGTGTTAATGTAGCATTTACATATAATTCAAACCAACAATTTGCTGAAGACATTTGTAAAGATGTAGAAGAAAAATATGGTGTAAAATGTAAAGCATATCCTTTTAATATTTTAGAGCCAGAAAAATATAAAGAATTATTTTTAGAAATTGACAAAGATTTTGATAGAGTTGATTTCTTTATCTCAAATGCAATGATTTATGGACGTGCTGTTGTTGGTGGTTATGGTAAGTTTATGAAATTAAAACCAAGAGGTTTAAATAATATTTATACTGCTACGGTTAATGCATTTGTATGTGGTTCACAGCAAGCTGCAAAAAGAATGGAAAAAGTAGGCGGTGGAGCAATTGTTTCTTTATCTTCAACTGGTAACTTAGTATATATTCCAAACTATTCAGGACATGGAACAAATAAAGCAGCAGTAGAAGCAATGGTAAGATATGCAGCTACAGAGTTAGGTGAAATGAATATTAGAGTAAATGCAGTATCTGGTGGTCCAATTGACACTGATGCACTAAAAGCCTTTACAAACTATGAAGAAGTTAAACAAAAAACAATTGATTTATCAGCTTTAAAAAGAATTGGTCAACCAAAAGATTTAGCACAATCTTGTTACTTCTTATGTACAGAAGAAGCTTCTTGGATTACATCTCAAACTTTAGTTGTTGATGGTGGAACAACTTTCAGATAATGAAAGAAAAAGCTCTTAACCTTCCAAATGCTCTAGCTTTATTTAGAATAGCATTAGCTCCGCTAATGCTATGGTTTTTTATAGATAGAGACAATACTATTTTCGCTTCATGGCATCCTTCTTGGTTTGATTACTTCGCTGGTTTAATATTTGTTATTGCATCTGTTACTGATTTTTTTGATGGTTTTATTGCAAGGTCTTGGAATCAAATGACAAAATTAGGTGGTATTTTAGATCCACTTGCTGATAAGATGCTAGTTCTTGCAGGATTCTTAGGGCTGATGGTAATTGATAGAGCATCTGCATGGGCTGTATTTATAATTCTTTCACGAGAATTTTTTATTACAGGTTTAAGAGTAGTTGCTGTAAGTGAAGGTAAAAATGTAGCTTCAACAATGGCTGGAAAAATAAAAACTGTAGCTCAAATGATAGCTATTGGTTTTTTAATTATGAATTGGCCATTTGCAACTGAATTATTATGGTTAGCAGTTGTTTTAACAGTATATTCAGGATATGAATATATTAGAGATTATTTTAAAATATAGAGGTTTTTCTTGGGTACTATAAC
>NYWO01000045.1 GCA_002685075.1 Arcobacter sp. | reverse complement strand
TTGGATTTTAAGTCCAACGCGTCTACCTATTCCGCCACACTCGCACATTTTTTATTGGTAGAATCTAAGATGTTATTCTTAAATTGGAGTGGAATTATAATAGATTAATTGCTGTTTGTCAAGTGTTTTTTTAAGAAATATTGAATTTTGTAGTTTTATGTAATTTTAATAAGAGTTAAAATTAATAAAAAGTATAATCATTGTATAAATTATATATATATTTTAAAGGATTAAAATTGAGAAGTGATGAAGTAAAAAAAGGCTTTGATAGAGCACCGCATAGATCTTTATTAAGAGCAACTGGATTAAAAGATGAAGATTTTGAAAAACCGTTTATTGGAGTTGCTAACTCTTTTATTGAATTAATCCCTGGACACTTTTTCTTAAATAAAGTTGGTGAAATTATTAAAGATGAAATTAAAAAATGTGGTTGTGTTCCATTTGAGTTCAACACTATTGGGGTAGATGATGGAATTGCAATGGGTCATGATGGGATGTTATTTTCATTACCATCAAGAGAATTGATTGCATCTTCGATTGAAACTGTAATGAATGCACATAAATTAGATGCAATGATTGCTATTCCAAACTGTGACAAGATTGTACCTGGTATGATTATGGGTGCTTTAAGAGTAAATGTTCCTACTATTTTTGTTTCTGGTGGGCCAATGCAAAAAGGTCACACTCAAGATGGAACACCTATTGATTTAGCAACTGCTTTTGAAGCTGTTGGAAAACATGAAGCTGGTGAAATTACAGATGAAGAGTTACATGATATTGAGTGTAATGCATGTCCAAGTGGTGGTTCATGTTCTGGTATGTTTACAGCAAACTCTATGAATACACTTATGGAAGCTATGGGTATTGCTCTTCCAGGTAATGGAACAATCCTTGCTTTAACTCCAGAAAGAGAAGTACTATATAGACAAGCGGCAAGAAGAATTTGTGAAATTGCTTTAGATAAACAATCTAGAGAAAAGTATTTATTAAGAAATATTTTAAATGAAAATGCAGTTAGAAATGCTTTTGCTGTTGATATGGCTATGGGTGGATCATCAAATACTGTATTACATATGTTAGCAATTGCTAGAGAAGCAAAAGTTGATTTTAATTTAGAAGATATTAATAAAATTTCTAAAAAAGTTTCTCATATTGCAAAGATTTCTCCATCATTATCTACTGTTCATATGGAAGATATTAATAAAGCAGGTGGTGTTAATGCTGTGATGAAAGAGATGACTAAACGAGGTGAGGATATTTTGTTAGATAATTTAACTATTACTGGTCAAACAACTTTAGAAAAAATTGCAGATGCTTATATTAAAGATACAAATATTATTCATACTATTGATAATCCTTATTCTGATGTTGGTGGTTTAGCTATTTTATATGGTAACTTAGCAGAAGAAGGTGCTGTAATTAAAACTGCAGGTATTACAGGTGCTAGAAAACTTACAGGGAAAGCTGTATGTTTTGATGGACAGGCTGAAGCAATTGCAGGAATTATTGGTAAAAAAGTAACTCATGGTGATGTTGTTGTTATTAGATATGAAGGTCCCAAAGGTGGTCCAGGTATGCAAGAAATGCTTGCACCTACATCTTTAATTATGGGAATGGGTCTTGGAGATACTGTTGCGTTAATAACTGATGGTAGATTTAGTGGAGCTACAAGAGGAGCATCAATTGGTCACGTTTCACCTGAAGCTGCAGAAGGTGGTATGATTGGATTATTGCAAGATGGAGATATAATCAATATTGATGTTGATGCTTACCTTTTATCTGTAGATTTAAGTGATGAAGAGATTTCTAAAAGAAGAGCAAACTTCAAACCTCTTAAAAAACCTCTTACTTCAAGCTGGTTAGGACAATATAGATCACTTGTAACAAATGCAAGTAATGGTGCTATGTTAAAAACTGACTTATAATTTATTAATAAAGCGTTAACTATTGATTGAAAAATAGTTTACGCTTTTACTTTACAATTACTTAATCAAAAAACTAAAAGGATATATTGTGAAGAAAAAACTTTTATTAGCATCAACACTAATTGCAACTCAATTATTTGCTGAATCTATAAATTTCAATATGATGGATAAAAATCCAACAAGAATAGCACCAAATGCAAACAATCAAATTTTATCTTTTAATAGTGCTATTAAACAATCAATGAATTCTGTTGTAAATATTTCTACAAAAAGACATGTAGACTCAACAATGGAAAATCTTCCACTACAAATGTTTAATGATCCATTTTTCAAAAGATTTTTTGGAGATCAATTTGGTAATCAATTTAAACAAAATAAAGTACAAAGATCTTTAGGTTCAGGTGTTATTGTTTCAAAAAATGGTTATATAGTTACAAATAATCATGTAATTGAAAATGCTGATGAAATCACCGTAACAATAGGAAATGATACTACTGAATTTAATGCAAAATTAATTGGAAAAGATTCTGATAGTGATTTAGCTGTTATTAAAATAGAATCAACTAACTTAACACCAATTAAATTTGGACACTCAAAAGAGTTAGAAATTGCAGATGTGATATTTGCAATTGGAAATCCATTTGGAATTGGAAGTACTGTAACTCAAGGTATTATTTCAGCACTTAATAAAAATAAAGTTGGAATAAATAGATATGAAAACTATATTCAAACGGATGCTTCAATTAATCCAGGAAACTCAGGTGGTGCACTTGTAGATTCAAGGGGTGCTTTAATTGGAATTAATACAGCAATTATTTCTAAAAGTGGTGGGAATAATGGAATAGGTTTTGCAATTCCTGTGGCAATGGTAAAAGATGTAGTTCAAAAACTTGTGTCTGATGGAAAAGTAACTCGTGGTTATTTAGGTGTTGCTATTAGTGATTTAGATAAAGAAACTGCAAAAGTTTATAATCATAAAAAAGGTGCTTTAGTTTTAGATGTATCAGTTGATACTCCTGCATCTAAATATGGTGTAAAAAGAGGTGATTTAATTTATGCAATAAATAATAAACCTATTAAAGATAGAACAGCCTTACAAAATGTGGTTGCATCTTTTAAACCAAATCAAAAAATTGTATTAAATGTTGAAAGAGATAAGAAAGATATTGAACTTAATATAGTACTAGGAAATAGAACAAGTTTAGTTCATATTCAATCAAATAGTGGTAGAGTTTTAGGCGGATTAAAATTAAATGCTATTACCCCTGCTATACAAAAACAATTTAGATTAACACCTGATACAAAAGGTCTTTTAATCTCAGATGTTGAACCAAAAAGTAAAGCAGAAAAAGCTGGATTCCAAGCTGGAGATATTATAATTCAAATTGAAGATATTGAAATTAAGAATTTCCAAAATGTTGAGACAGCATTAACAAAATATAAAAAGAAACACAAAAGAGTTTATGTAAATAGATACGGTCAAACTATTCTATTTGTTATAAAATAAAAGGATTTACTATCATAAAAGTACTAATGATCGAAGATGATTTAGAGCTTGCTCAAATAATAACAGACTATTTATCATCATTTGATATTGAAGTTACAAATACAGATAGCCCATACAATGGGTTATCTATGTTAAGTATAGATAAGGATTTTAAATTACTTATTTTAGATTTAACACTTCCTGAGATTGATGGATTAGAACTTCTCCCAAAGATTAGAGAAAAATCAGATATTCCTATTATAATAAGCTCAGCAAGAGATGATATATTAGATAAAGTTATGGGCCTAGAAAGAGGTGCGGATGATTATTTACCAAAACCTTATAATCCAAGAGAACTTCAAGCTAGAATAAAAACTATTTTAAAAAGAGTAGATATTCCTGAAATAAAGAAAGATGAGAATAGTTCTCCTTTTGTAGTAAAAGAAGAAGATATGCAAATATCTTTTAAAGGTTCTTCTTTA
This sequence comes from Arcobacter sp., assembly GCA_002685075.1. Lineage (GTDB taxonomy): Bacteria > Campylobacterota > Campylobacteria > Campylobacterales > Arcobacteraceae > Poseidonibacter. Next base: position 8,305 of record NYWO01000045.1, on the reverse strand, counting down.
ACACTTACACTTGCAGAATATGATATTTTAAAATTACTTATAAAAAGAAATGGTGGAGTAATTGCTAGAGAAGATTTCATCTATGCGAGTGATAGTATTGAAGATGATTCCTCATTAAAAAATATTGATGTAATTGTTTCAAGAATTAGGTCAAAATTATCTAAAATAGATAATAGTAAAACTTATATAAAATCTGTTAGAGGTATTGGATATCAATTAGTATGATAAGAAATATCTCTATTTCCACGTTTATTAATATCATTTTTTCATTAGCTTTTATTGCTACAGTAATTACATTTTCTTTATTTATTAGCTTTGATAAACAAAAACATGAGATTAACCAACAAAATAGATATGAGCTTATTGCTGAAAATTTTTTAAGTACTTTCCAAAATCTGCCAACTGCTGAGTCATTAATAAATTTATTTAAAAAGTTTCACGTAAGACCACTAGAAGATAGAGATGCAAAACTAAAAATTATTAAAAATGCCCAAGAACTAACAATCACTCAAAACTATTTAGGAACATATAGAGTTTATAAATATGATTCACAATATTATATTTATGTTCAGCAATATGGCTATAACTTGATGCTAAAAGATATTAGAAATAGTAACTATAGTATGGTGATTATTATCTCAACTTTTGTTCTTTCACTTATTACTATCTTTTTTTTATATGCTATTTTAAAAAGAAAGCTAAAACCACTTAAATTATTAAATAAACAAATTATAGAATTTTCAAATGGAAATAAAGATATTAAAATTAAAGCCATTAGTAATGATGAAATTGGAACAATTGCTAAAAGTTTTAATGAAGCAATAAGTATTATAAATAATCAAACTAAATCTAAAGATTTATTTATGCGTAATATGATGCATGAGCTTAAAACTCCGATTACTAAAGCTATGTTTATTGCTGAAACATTAGAGAATGAACAAACAAGAGATAATCTTCAACGAGCTTTTAAAAGAATGGATGATATTATAAAAGAGCTTGCAACTGTAGAAAAACTTACATCTGCTAATAGTATGATGTATAAAGAACCAACGTCATTTTTTAATATTTATAATAAAACCTTAGAAATTATGATGGTTAATCCTGAAAATATTGTATCAAAAATCAAATCTTTTAATTTCTCTGTTGATATTTCTATGTTTTCTATTGCTCTTAAAAACTTAATTGATAATGCGATTAAATTCTCACCTAATAATAAAGCGATTATAAATGCATCAAAAGATGAAATACAAGTAATATCTTTAGGTGAACCTTTAAAATATGATTTAGATTATTATACTGAAGCTTTTTCACAAGAAGAAAAAAGAAGTGATGGTTTTGGATTGGGTTTATATATTGTAAAAACTATTGTAAATTTACACGGTTATAAATTTACTCATCATTACAAAGATGGGAAAAACTACTTTACGATAAAGATGTAAAAGCTTATGCTCTTACATCTTTCATAACTTCAAACCAAGAACGATTAAAATGTTTTTTAATATATTTAGCTCGATGAGGAACTATACAGCCTGAGCAATTTTGATGAATATAGTCATCACCAATATATTGTGATCCATCTCTTGATTTAATATTACATACAGAGAATAAAGTTCTTCCTTCTTCAGTTTTTTCAAAACCTTCAGTTTTAAATCTAAAGTTTGGACATGCACATAAATAACAGTTTAAATTTTCCATATCATGGCATTTTTTATTATCTTTATATAAAGGACAAAAATCTGGTTCATTTTTAACCATATTTTCAAATCTAAAATATTCAATTACCTCATCAACACTCTTATCTTCTAATTTTTTCATTACATTTGCGTGAAGGTTACCTTGTTGGATAAACCATTCGTCATAAGTCATCATAGTACTCCTAAAATCAATACAATTATTATAAATATATCTAAGCGATACTTTAACGAAAGAGTCTTTAAAACATCACTATTTTCTATATTTTCTTTTCCAATTCCAAAAAAAGGTTTATCTTTTATCTTTCCAAAATATGAAGTTGGACCACCTAATTTAACTTTTATAGAAAAAGCCATTGCAGATATTGGTAAACCAGCATTTGGACTTTCATGTTTTTTCCCAAAATGATTAAACTCTAATAATGCTTTTTTACTCTTAAATAAAACAGCTATTAAAATAGCAGTGATTCTTGCTGGTATATAATTTACAATATCATCAAGTATTGCAGATACTTTTCCAAAGTTTTCATACTTTTCATTTCTATATCCAACCATTGAATCAAGCGTATTAATAGCTTTATATAAATATGCTCCAACTATTCCAAAACATAATAAATAAAATAAAGGAGCTATTACTCCATCGCTTAAGTTCTCAGCATATGTTTCTACTGCTGCTTTATTCACATCTGAGTTTGTCATATCACTTGTATCACGACTAACTAACATAGATATTTTTTGTTTTTTTATCTCTAAGTCATTACTTGAAACTACATCTTTCACACTATCATATAACATTTTTGAAGCAAGCGTGAAAGAAGCTAAAAAGCCTTGAAAAAATATATTGTCAAAACTTGCTAGAAAAGAAGTGATAAGATATACTATTAAAAGTAATGAAAGTGTAAGAATTGCACCTGCTTTAATTGAGTCTTCATAGTATTTTTCTTTAAACCAATTTATATAATCGCCCATAAAAATAATGGGATGCTTTAAAGGACTTTTAAATTTTAGTTTTTCAAACTCTCCAAAGATATTATCTAAAACATAAGCTATCAAGGCAATACTATAAAACATTGTCAACTATTCTTTGAACATCAAGTTTGTCTTTCATTGTATTTACAAAAGTATTGATTGAATTCTTTTTATACTCTTCAAATTTATATCCTATATAAGAAGAAGTAATCTCTTTAAAATATGAAGTTCTAAACTCATCATTATCAAAAATACCATGTACAAAAGTACCTTTGAATTTTTCACATTCAAATGATAATGGATATTCATCACTTTTCCCATGATGTATTTCAAAACCTTCTATTTGTGTATTGAATAAATTGTATGTTTTCTTTTCTAATATCTTCTCTTTTTCAAAAGTAATACTAGCAGGAATTTTGGCAAAGCCTTCTTCTCTTAAAGCTTCACTATTTTCTAGTGCATACTTATCATAAAGATTTTCAAACATCATTTCATAACCACCACAAATACAACAAATATCTTTTTTGTAGTTTTTAATTTGTTCAAATAGTCCATTTTCTTTTAACCATTTTAAATCTTTTATCACAAGTTTAGACCCAGGAAGTATTACAAGGTCAAACTTTTCAAGTGAGATATTATAATCTACAAACTCAACAAATACCTCATCATCTGCAATTAGTGGTTCTATGTCATTATAGTTACTCATATATGGATATGAGATAACTGCAATATCAAGTTTTTTCTTTTTTGGGTTTTGAACAAAGTTTTTTAAAGATGCTGAGTCTTCAAAGCCTAAGTTAAATGGAATATATGGCAATACTCCTAATACAGGAATTTTAAAATCTTCTTCGATGATTCTAATACCTTCATCAAATAAAGATAAGTCACCTCTAAATTTATTTACTATTACACCTATGATATTATTTCTTAACTTTTCTGGAAGTAAATGATATACACCATATATAGATGCAAACACTCCACCTTTTTCAATATCTGCTACTAATATGATTTTAGTATTGTATTCGTTCGCAATAAATATATTTGAAAGGTCTTTATCCATTAAGTTTAACTCAACAGGACTTCCTGCTCCTTCATTTACTATACAGTCATATTTTGAATCTAAATACTCATAACATCTCATTACAGCAGGTTTAAGTAAGTCTAAATCCCTATAGTATTCTAATACATGTTTATTCGCTACAACTTGACCTTCAACTATTAAAGAAGCAGAACTTCCACGACCTGATTTTAAAAGTACTGGATTTAAATGATATGAAGTCTCAACTCCTAATACTTCAGATTGAAAGTACTGTGCTATTGCAATTTCACTTCCATCATCACATACATGAGAATTGTTTGATACATTTTGTGCTTTAAATGGTGCAACGCTGCAACCTAAATCTTGTAATATCTTTGCAATTACAAATGTGATAGTTGATTTTCCTGCATCTGAGGATGTTCCTAGGATTGATATGTTATTCATCTATTAGGATTCCTGTTTCTATGAAATTGTTGATTATTTGGAAAGACTCTAGTTCTGCATTATTATTACTGTCAAATAATTTATCTATTTCTAAACTATCTATAAAATGCAAGCTTTTTACTAAGGCTTGATTATTTTTAATATATTCTAATAGTTTTATTTTATCAATTCCTTTTTTTTCATTTACATCATTATTCACTTTTAACTTAAGCTTGTCAATAAATTCTTTATTATCATAATCTTCATTAGAGAGATAATCACTTAACCCATTAATAATTGAATCTTTATCTTTTATATATAAATCAAGTTTCTTTACATATTCTGGTTGTATTGAATTACTATGTGAAGAACCAAGCACCTGCATTAATGCTTTACCTGCATTTTTATCATATTCAACTAAATCTAATTTAAATATATAATGATTTAATATAAAATTTATATTTAAATATATTAAATATTTAATATATTTAGATTGATTTTTATCTGTATTATCAATCCATTCATGTAAATTATCAAAAACTTGAATATAAATTCTTGCATTTAATTCTTCTGTTTCTTTAATAGTTTTTAAAATGATTTCTTTATAATCATCTAGTCTTCTATATCTTTCATCATTATCAAAAATAGAATCAAACAATTCTTCTATACTTGGTTCATATTTCAAAAACTTAGATACAGTCTTTTCTTTTACTTTTGAGAATATACCTTTTTCTTCTCCTTCAAATACATCATCATTTAATATAATCACAACTTTACATTGGAAATTTAAAGTTAATTGAGTGATAAATCCAAAAAGGTCATTTAAATCTATATCTTTTGATTTTCTTTCAAAATCATCAAAACATATTATTGCACCACTATTTAGATATTCTTCTGTTCTTTTCAATTTTTCATCATTTAACAAGTTATCAATTTTTTCAAAGGATTTATCAGTTACCTTTGATAAATCTAAACTCAGTCCAAAGACACTAACTGTTTTCGTTAAACTAGATACTAAATCAACTGAATTTTCAACAATCTTTTTCACTTTTTCTTCAGACTTAAAAGAATCTACACTTTCAAATACTTTTAAAAATATTTCGCTTTTAATTTCTTCAATAGAAGTTTTACCATAAAGACTTATATAATGGTTAGGAATTTTAGATTCTTCTTCATTTAAAGAAGGAATAATTTTTTTCTGCCAAAAGTGTGTCTTACCACTACCCCATTTCCCAGAAAGCATAATAACCTTACCATTTGAAATATCTTCTTCTAAATATCCTTTTTTGTGTTCACCATCTTTTTCATAACCTACTAAATATTTTTTGATTCTATCTTGATTTGTTTTTTCAGACATTGTATATCCTATTTTATTTCTTATAAGAGTTTTCTCTAGATTTTATACTAATTGTTAAGGGAACTTTCTATAGGCTTCTTTTCTATGTCGAACTCTTATTATTTCAATAATAAGTGCATCTTTTTCTATAGAATAAATTACTCTGTAATTTCCTATCTTAATTCGATATATTGATTCAGTACCTAAAATTTTTTTATAACTAGAAGGAAAAGGGTCGTTAGATAGTTTTTCTATTGAAGTAAAGATTTTCTTTATCTCAGATTTATCAATCTTTTTAAATTCTTTTTTTGCAGACAATTTCCATTTGATTTTATATAAGGCCATCTTTTTCTAGTTCCTTGTAAAAATCTTCACTAGAAATTGATTCTTCATCTTTTCTTTGGGCAACAGTTACTAAATCTTCAAAATCTTCAAGCATATTTTCATATTCTTCAATTGATATGATAACTGATGTTTTTTCTCCATTATCATTTGTAATATACTGAGGGTGTAAATTCATAGACATAGTCATTAGATACTCCTTTTTGTAGCTAGGTCTATTATATCAAATATTTAGTTATTACTTATACTCCAACTTATCATATACCAACTGTTTATTTTTAAATGGATCAATTATTGCTTCTATTTCATCAAATGTGTATTTTAAGGGAAAACCTATTTTAGATAAAATTGCTGTTGATTCTAGTTTGTAAAAACGCTTGTCATTTATATATAGTGCTTTTTTATTTGCTAGTTTTGTTTTTAGATTAACAATTACAAATATATGCTTTGGAACTAATACAAAATAAGCTTCATAACCTTTCATTTTTAACATTGAGATTAGAAGGTTTGATTTATCATCACAATCTCCAAAATTTTGTGTCACTACTTGTTTTGAACTTCTAGCAATACTTTCATTTACTTTATAAGGTATTTTTGTTACAAAGTCCAGCATTGATTGTACTTCACATATTTCATTATCTTGGCAGTCTTTTGTTAAAAAACTTGCTAGTTTTAAAGTATATTCATCGAGTCTTACTTGATTTACATAAGTTAAGTCACCTATATCTATAAACTGCTTTTTGACAATATTATAAGATGTAAAAATCATATAAATTACATAAGCTATAAAAATGAAAGATAAAATAAATGAGAAGTATTTTAAAAATTTATTTTGAACTAACATATCTCAGCTAGTGCTTTTTTTAGTATTTGTATTGAATTTCTTGATTTTACTGCTACTCTTATATAATATTCATCTAAATAATCAAAATTTGAGCAATCTCGAATTAATATTTTATATGGTTTTAGTTTTTCTTGTAGTTGTTTTGCATTTATATTTTTTAACTTAGCAAGTACATAGTTTGCACTACTTTGATATATTGATTCTACTAAAAGTGAGTTTTCTAAGATATTTTCTACCTCTATTCTATTTTTAATATTTATTGCTTTTGATATTCTTTTAAAGTTAACATCATTAAGTGCAGCTTGTAAATAGTTTGAGTCAAATTGTGATAGTTTCCACATAGGCTCAAATCTTTTTAGGCTATCAATATTTTTTTCATTTGAAACAACAGTACCAACTCTAATTCCAGCACTTGAGTAAAATTTTGTCATTGATTTTAATATATATAATTTATCATATTTCTTAAGATATTCTATAGCTGATTTTCCATCACAAAAGTCTAAAAAACTTTCATCTATTAAAATAGTACAATTTTGTTCAATCCAATAATTCATTAAAGTATCAATATCATAATAAGTACCATCAGGTGTTGAAGGATTTACAAAAATTACGAAACTTTTTTCTTTTACTGGTAAATTTATATTTTCAAATCTGTTAATAGTTCTTAATTGATATCCAAAATTTACGCAGGCTTTTTTATACTCTAGATAAGCAGGTGAGTAAATAGTACAATGCTTTAAATTTAAGTGTCTAAAAAGAGAGAAAATAGCAGAACTTCCACCATTGAAAAGTTCTATTTGATTTGAACTTATTTTATAATTAGTTGCAATTTTTTCATATAATTTATCATATATGGGATAGGCTGAAATATCAATATTATTAAAATCAAGATCTATTTCTGGCTTAATAAAGTTTATATTTGATGAAAGATCAATTATATCTTTTACTCCACAATTTAATTCAGCTGCAAAATTTTCTATTTGCCCACCATGCTCATAAATCTTCATAAAACTAATGCCAACCCAATATTTAAAAGTATTAATTCCGTATGCTCTAATGTAAAACCTAAACAATCGCCATTTACAAAAGAGAATTTTTTATTTAATATTTTTAATACAAAATAAAAGCTTATCATTGAAATAAGGAATAATACTAATGTATCTGGAAGAAAGAACCATATAATAATTACATAAATTAAAGTATATATTTTTATTTTTCCAACTCCTGCACCTTGGAAAGCAAGTGATAAAAAACTATCTTTACTAAATTTAAAAAAACTCAATAGATACATAAAGTTTAACCTTGAAAAAACTAAAATTGCAAAAAATAGAGCATATTGTCCTTCATATAAAATATAAGTAGAAATACCAACTTTTAAAAGTACAAATGAAAAAGTATACAAAGCACCTATTGCACCAATAGTTGGGTCTTTCATAATTTCATATGGGTCTTTTCCTGAATATGAAGCAAACCAAGCATCAACTACATCACATATTGCTTCAAGGTGTAAAAAGCCATATAAAAAAAGATATAAAACAGAAGCTACAAAAGCTGCATATAAAGGATTAAAAAACTCATTTAGTAAAAGGTTTAATCCAATCACTAAGCTAGCTAAAATAGCACCAACTAAAGGAAGAAGTGCCAGTGTATATTTATATGTA
>NYWO01000044.1 GCA_002685075.1 Arcobacter sp. | reverse complement strand
TATAATAAATTCTTAGATGGTAGAGTTTGGGATCCAAATAAAGCTGTTGATTATATTTTTGATGCAAAAGTTCAAAATTCATTAGTTTCAAAAGAAGATCTAATGAAAGTTAATAACTGGAAAGTTGAAACAAAACAACCAAAATATGAGTGTCACTATGGACCTGCAGGATGTGCTGATCCTAAGTATATAACTAAATAAATATTACTATTTAGGATGAAAAGATAAAGTTTTAAACTTTGTCTTTTTATATGCCTAGTTATAAGTTTCTTCCTACTTACACGTGATTCTAGGCATTTAAAAGAACAAAATAAAGGTAAAAGATGAATAAAGAAATATATAAAAAGATACTATTTCCATTTATAGTATTATTAGTTTTAATTCAAGTTTGGTCAGGACTTGCAACCATTGTTGAAGATTTTCCAACACCAAGTGACACTTATGTTTATGCATTTGGAGGAGAAACATCAGAAGGTGATGAAATAGAGGGTGTTTTATCAGATCCATTTTATATTGAGAATCAAGATGATAAAGGTCTGTTTTGGCAGATATTAGCATCACTTGAAAGAGTATTTGCAGGATTTGTTTTAGCAATTATAGTTGGTGTTCCTGTTGGATTACTTGTAGGAATGAGTAAAAATTTCCAATATGCTTTAGATCCATTTATTCAGATATTCAAACCAGTTTCACCGCTTGCTTGGTTACCTTTATTGTTATTTGTTTTCCAAGATATTAATGCAACAGCAATATCAACAATTTTTATTACATCTATTTGGCCAATTATCATAAATACTGCACTTGGTGTTAAAAATGTAAGTGATGATTATCTAAATGTTGCAAAAGTTTTACAATTTACTCCTTTAGAGAAAATTACTAAAATTATTTTACCTGTTGCTGTTCCTTATATTTTTACAGGGATGAGATTATCTTTAGGAATTGCTTGGTTAGTTATTGTGGCTGCTGAGATGTTAACAGGTGGTATTGGTATTGGGTTCTGGATTTGGGATGAATATAATAATCTTTCTTATCACAATATTATAATCGGTATTATACTTGTTGGATTGATTGGATTTATGTTGGATGTAATAATGGGAAAAATTGCAGATTATTTTGATTATAGAAAAAGAATGTAGGGATAAGAAATGAGTGATAATAAATTTTTAGAATTAGAGAATATACATAAAAGTTTCCCTTTAGGTGGTGGAAAAGAGTATGTAGCCGTTGTTGATGTAAATGTTAATATTGCAAAAAATGAAATTATTTCTATTATTGGACATAGTGGATGTGGTAAGTCAACTTTACTAAATATGATTGCAGGACTTGATGCACAAACAGAAGGTAATATTATTTTAAATAATAAAGAAATAAAAGGGCCTGGTCCTGAAAGAGCAGTGGTTTTCCAAAATCACTCTTTATTGCCATGGCTTAGTGTATATGAAAATATAGAAATGGCAGTTAAAAAAGTAATGCCTGAATTATCAGCATCTGAATTAAGAGTAAGAGTTGAAAAGTTTGTTTCTATGGTAAATTTAGATCATGCCAAAGATAAATTTCCAGGAGAGATTTCAGGCGGTATGAAACAAAGAGTTGGTATTGCTAGAGCATTAAGTATTAAACCAGATGTTTTACTTATGGATGAGCCTTTTGGAGCATTGGATTCTTTAACAAGAGCAAACTTGCAAGAACATTTAATGAGAATACAACAAAGTGTTCAAAATACTGTAATTATTATTACTCATGATATTGATGAAGCAGTATTATTAAGTGATAAAGTAATTATGATGACAAATGGTCCAGAAGCCACTATTGGAGAAATCTTAGAAGTAAAACTAGATAGACCTAGAAACAGAGTTGAACTTCAAAGTGACCCTGAATATATTAGATGTAGAGAAGCAATTTTAAGTTTTCTTTATGAAAAATTTGCAAAAGATGATGAATAGAAGATTATATAAAAAAAGAGGAAAGTTTGTCTTTCCCCTTTTTACTGAAAATAGATTCGAAATTTATATTTTACTAAAAAGAGTAAGCTAAAGTTGCAGTGATTTTATTATAATCATCATCGCTATCTTGTGCATCGACATCTACAAAAAGTAAACCAGTTGATAAATTATCAGTAATACTGTAATCAGCAGTAATATTTAACTCTTTTTCTTTATCTTGCCCATATTTTGTTTGCCCATAAATAGAAGCTAATTCAACTCCAGCAAGTTCATAAGATAATCCTATATAAGTAGTTTTCGCGTCTGCTACATATACTTTTTCACTATCTTCAAAAGGATTGATATTATCACCTACAATTGCCATTGATTCAACGCCTATATCTTTATCAGTTTTAATATATCCAATATTTAAACCAAGACCTACAAGATTAGTTCTAGCTTCTAATTGCATAATCTGACCATCATCTTTTCCTGCAATATCTTCTTTTGAAGCTGCAATATGTCCAGTTGCTCCAAAAGTATTGATATCATAATCAGCTTTAAGACCATACCAGTTTGCTACATCTTGTGCTTTATAGTAGTAAGGATTAAGAAGTAAATTTTTTATGCCTTCATATTTTACATCTAATACATACGCACCATTATCATCATTTATTTTATCAAATGATTCTAAGGCAGCGTCAGCATCAGCAACGGCAATTCTTTTTGTATATCCTAATGTAATATTTGTATCAGCAATAGCAGTTATTCCTAAAATAGCTGCTTCATGAAAATCACCCATCCATTCTAAGTCAACTTCTTGACGACCAATAGTTAAGTTTGCCATATCATTTGCATAAGAAATATTAGCTGTGTGTAATATTGATTTATCAGTTTCTCCATAATCTCCATCTTCAACTTCTGAAAAATCATGATTTCCTCTAAAACCTATAGATGCTTTAAAGCCATTAAAATCAGCTGTTTCATATCCAAGTCCAATTGATCCAGATGTAAATCCTTCATCTGGATTATTCCCTTTTTTATCTGCTTTTTCTGCATATAATGTTACGTCACCTGTAATAGTTCCATTTTTGATAGAATCATTAATAGTATCACTTGCAATTATACTACTTGAAAGAAGTAAAGAAGCTAGCGTTAAATGTTTAATATTCATTTTTAATTTTCCTTTTTGATAATTAATCTCAGAATATTAGCAAGATAAAACTTAAAAATAGATAATATTAATAATAATTATCAATATATCATCTTTCTAATCAATAATATAAAAAAAAATGATAAAATAATGAAAAATAGAAATAACTTAAAGAGGATAAACTTTTGAATAATGCAGATAAAAATTTAAAAACTATTATAGATTTTGAAAATATATATGTAAGTTATAATATCAAACCAGTTCTTGAAAATATAAATTTAAAAATTAAAGAAAAAGAGCATTGGGTGATTTTAGGCTCAAATGGAAGTGGTAAATCTACACTTATAAAACTTATTTCAAATGATCTTTATCCAAATACAAAATATTCATTTAAAAAAGAAATATTTGGACAAAGCAGATGGAGTATTTTTGACTTGAAAAAAAATCTTGGAATTATTACTAATGATTTACATAATTATTTTGAAAAACAAGGAAGTTTTCTAAGTGCCTATGAAGTAATTTTAAGTGGTCATTTTAGTACAATAGGTGTTTTTAAGCATCAAGATTTTACTCAAGAACAACATAATAAAGCTTTAGAAGTTTTAGAGTTTTTAGAAATCTCAAAAATGAAAGACAAAAAAGTAAGTCAAATGAGTACCGGACAATTAAGACGATGTATTATAGGACGTGCACTTATTCATAATCCAAAAGCATTTATACTTGATGAACCAACAGTTGGACTTGATATTAAAGCACAAAATAGTTTTATTAAATTAATCCAAAAGCTTTCAAATAAAGCATCTATTATTTTAGTAACTCATCATATTGAAGAAATATTTCCAGAAGTTTCAAATGTGGCACTTGTATATAACAACACTATTTATAAGCAAGGTAAAAAAGATGAAGTTTTAACCTCAGATAATTTATCTGAGATTTTTGAAATTGATATTAATTTAGAAGAGCAGAATCAAAGATATTATATTAAAAGTATAAGTTAAAAACTTATACTCTTTTATTTAATATTACTTATAGTGTCTCTTAACCCAATAATAATTTTAGCTTGCTCATTTAACCTGCTATTTAAACTTGTAATCTCTTTTGTTTTTAATAAATCTTCTTCTTTTAGCTTTGATATATCTTGTCTATTTTTTTTTGTTTCATTTGATAAGTTTTTATAGATAGTATTTATTTTTTCAAAATTTGCTTTATACATTTCAAGACTTTTCTTGTATTGACTATCTTTTTCCTTTATACTTTGTTCATAAAAATTTATTTGATTTATTGATTTTTTATACTTTAAATCTAATATGTTTTTTTCTTCTTGATAAAAACGAATATCATTGTTTGTTTTTTTAAGATTTTCTTCTAATAATGATATCTTTTTTAATGAGTGATGATGGTCTTTTTTATAGTCAACAATACTTGAAATAATATTTTTTTTAAATACTCTTTTTTCTTCAATTATATCTGTAACTAAAAAATTAATTACAATATATCCTGAGATCTTATCGTCTTCATTTTCATGTAAAGGGAATATTGTCATGGCAGTATAAAAAGGTGTTTTATCTTTTGCTTCATGTTTAATTTGTCCTTGCCATTTATCCCCATTTCTAATTATTTGTTTTAGATGATCCAATTTCTCTTTTGAAATATGAGAGTCTAAAATAATTCTATATGATTGAGATAGAAGTTCTTCTTTTTCATATTTAAATACTCTGCAGCACATATCATTCACATATACAATATTACCATCCAAATAAGTTTCAATTTGAATTTTATGAAGATTTGATTTTACTTTATTCATTTTTTCATAAAAAATATTATCAATTTTGTTAAAAAGCTCTTTGAGATCAATTGCACGAATCTCTTTTAAGAGAGCTATTCCATCCATTTTAGGCATTTGTATATCAGATATAATTAAATCAATGTCAGCTTTTTTTTCTTTAAAAAAATTGAGTGCACTTTCTCCATTCATAAAAGAATAAACATCTTTTACTTTCAGTTTTAATATTTTTTGTCACTTCCTAAAATGTGGGTTACTACCCATTTTACTAGATATTCATATGTGTTTTGTGCAATATCAAGAACAGAAAGATTTGCATAAGATGTATCTTTTTTTAATTTTGATTGTGTTTCTTTAAATCTATTTAGAAATTCAGAATGCTCTTTTTTATGATTTTTTGAATCTACATAATTTACTTTATCAAATAGTGCCTCTTCTGAAGTAAAATGGAATATTGTATAATTAATGAATTTATTTATTATGTATAAAAGATCTTTTTTCTGCGAATTTTTAGTAATAGTAGTAGCTAATAGATTAGTTATTTCTAATAAATGTTTGTGTTGCTCATCTATTAATTTAATTCCTAACATCATTTTACTATCATCCCATATTATTGCTTGCACTAAATATCCTTCTTCTTATTTATCACAAATGAAGATTTAAGAATTTTTATCTTCTTAAATCTTCATTTGAGGCTGTTAGTATACTCTTTATTATAATTGATCTATACTCTTGATTTAAAAATAACTATTTTATGTAGATGTATTTTAATCATAAACAAATTAAACAAAGCATAATTTAAAAGACACTATTTAGTCACTATTAATATGGTTTTTAACTAAACCTTCAATATCTGGATCTTTTACATAAAAATGAAATATAGATGGTTAATAAGTGAGCAGTTTTAAATCTATTCCAATCTTCACTAAATATATGAATATACATTGTCCCAATAGCTGTTAAGTTATCTTTTCTAATTATATAGTTGGGTTCGATTGAATATATGATTAGCTTGAGAAATAGGTAAAAAAGAGTATATTAAAGAGTGAAGATTAATATTTTGACTACATAGACAATAAGTCTATATAGTCATATTAAAAGTTTTGATTAGTTTAAATTTACTTATCATCCGCCGTACATTAGATTTGGTAACCAAAGTGCAATTTCTGGGATATATGTTACAAGTAATAATCCTACTAAAATTGTCATCGTCCAAGGGAACGCTGCAACAATAACATCTTTTATACTCATACCTGTAAGTCCTGATGTTACAAATAAGTTCAGTCCAACAGGAGGTGAAACCATTCCAAGTTCCATATTGATTGTAATTACAATACCAAAGTGAATTGGATCAATTCCTAGTGCAACTGCAACAGGAAGTAATAATGGAACCATAATCATAATAATAGCACTTGGTTCCATAAATGATCCAGCTAAAATTAAAAGTATATTTACCATAAGTAAGAACATATATTTATCAACATTTGCTTCAATTAATGTTTCAGTAATTCCTTGAGGAATATTTTCAATTGTAAGAAAATGAGCAAATAACATTGCATTTGCAATAATGAACATAATCATTGCAGTTGTTTTTGCTGAATCTAAAGCTGTATCAAAAAACTCTGACATTTTAATATCTTTGTATACAAATACAGAGATTACAAATGCCCAAATAGCTGCAACTGCTGCTGCTTCTGTAGGTGTGAAAATACCACCATAGATACCACCAATAACAATAACAATTGTCATAAGACCCCATGAGGCGTCTTTCATTTTGGCAAGTCTCTCTTTAAAAGGAGCTGGTTCACTTCTTTTAAACCCAAGCCTAACAGCACCTATATAAGTAACAACCATCATCATAACACCAAGTAAAATACCTGGAACTACACCTGCCATAAATAGTCTACCAATTGAAACTTCAGCAGTAACTCCATATACAATTAAAACAATTGAAGGTGGAATTAAAATACCTAAAGAACCAGCAGTGGCAATTGTTCCTACTGCATATTTTTTAGGATAACCAGCTTGAATAATAGCACCAAACATAATAGAACCAATAGCAACAACAGTTGCTGGAGATGAACCTGAAACTGCTGCAAAAATAATAGATGCAAAAATAGCAGAAATTGGTAAACCACCTGGAAGATGTCCTACAATAGATTTTGCAAACTCAATAATTCTATTAGCAGCACTTCCTTTTGAAAGTAAGTTTCCTGCTAAAATAAACATTGGAATTGCCATTAAAGAATAATGCTCAATCTTTTCAAACATCATCGAAGAAATTTCAATTGGAGAAATATCTGTAAAAATCATCATAGTCGTAAAAGTAGCAGCTCCAAGACAAATTGCAATTGGAGTTCCTAAAAGAACAAGGAAGAAAAATATACCAAATAATAAAGCTACACTCATAGCATTCCTCCTGTTTTCTTTTCAACTTCTTTAACCATGTCATTTAAATGTTTAACATGTTCATTATCATTGTTTTTCGAACCAACACCCATACCTGCTAAAACTTGCTCAGCTTCACTTTCTGCAACTACTTCATTATGTGGTGTTCTTATAATTTGAACGATTTTTTCGCCAACTCTATATGCTGAGAAAAAGAATGCAATAGGAATTACTAAATAGATAATCCACATAGGCATATCCCATAAATCAATAGATCTCTCATCTATATCTGCTACTAATAATAAATATTCATATCCATAGTATGCTACTGCAAGTAAGAATATAATAGTTACTGTATGAGATAATAAAAGCATGATTTTTGCTATTTTTGATGGCATTACATCTAGAAGAATTGTAACTGCAATATGTGCATCTTTTTTAAAACAATATGCAGCACCAAAGAAAGCACTCCAAAGGAATAAAAATATTGTAAGTTCAGTTGCCCATACTAATGACGCATCGAATACATAACGAGCTACAACATTAGTAAAAGCAACAGCCACACCGGCTGTTATACCGAATGCTGCTATTGATTGGTTTATAAAACCTATAGTTTTACTTATTAAATTAAACATTACTATTTAGTCGCTATTGTTTTCTCAATTAAATCTTTTCCGATTTTTCTATCAGAATAGAACTCTGGATAAATTTTACTAACTGCATTTCTCCATGCTTCTCTTTGCTCAGGAGTTAATTCATTAATTTGAAGTTTACCAGTCTTTTTAGCATATTCTTTAATTAATTCTAGTTGAGAATCATTTAATTCAGCGGCGTATTGTCTTTCTTTTTCAGTTGCTTCATTCATTGCTTGAGTTACATTTGCTTGTAAATCTGCTGGTAAAGATTTCCAGAATTTTTTAGACATTACAACTAAGTATCCTAAGTAACCGTGATTTGAAATAGTTAAGTATTTTTGTACTTCATGGAATTTTTTAGTGTAAATGTTAGATATTGGGTTTTCTGCTGCATCAATTACACCTTGTTGTAAACCTGAATATACTTCAGAGAAAGGCATCATTTGAGGATTTGCTCCAACTGCATGGAATTGAGCTTCTAATACTTTTGAAGACATAATTCTAAATTTTTGACCTTTTGCATCTGCTGGCATACTTAATGCGTTTTTGTTTGAAGATAATTGTTTAAATGCATTATCCCAGTAGTTTAATGCAACAATACCTTTTGCAGTTACTTTATCTTTTAATTCTTTACCTACAACACCGTCTTGTACATCATGTAAATGCTTTGCATCTCTAAAAATAAATGGTAAATCAAATAATGCTAATTGAGGTACAATTTTACCAAATTTAGAAAAAGAAGGTGCTGCCATTTGAACAGAATTTAATCTTAAGGCTTTTAAAACTGCGTTATCTTTATATAATTGAGATGATGGGTAAACTTGAACATCAATTCTACCACCTGATAACTCTTCTAATCTTTTTTCAAAGAAATCTGCTGCTTTACCTTTTGGTGTGTTTGCACTTACAACATGTGAGAATTTAAGTGTGTAATCTGCTGCCATTGCTGAACTTGCTACCACTGCTGCTGCGATAGTTCCTACTAGTAATTTTTTCATAATTATATCTCCTTAATTTTTGATATGAAAAAATTATAGTCTAAAGTTATGTAGTAATTATGTATTTTTATGGAAATTTTGAAACTTTTTATGTATTAAATCAATATATTGTAACCTTATTAATTTTCTTATTAAAGAAAAAAATAAGTTTAATAAATAATATAATTTAACATAAAAAATGTAGTTTTAAAAGTCATATAAAAATTACATGTTAATTGTTTTATTATTGTCTTTCAAATCTTCTCTATCCCACTATTAGCTAATCTAAATGAAAAAATAGTTAAGTGATTTTAAACATATTTTAAACAAATTTAAAGTATATTATTGCACTTTACTATGGAATATATAAAGATTAAATATAAAGGAAAATGATGGGTTGTAATTTAGACTTACTAACTTCTTTTAAAGATAACTGTGGGTTTGGTCTTGTTGCTGATATGCAGAACAGACAAAGTCATAAAAATTTAGAAGATGCAATAACTTCACTAGAAAGAATGATGCACAGAGGTGCAGTAGCAGCGGATGGTAAAACTGGAGATGGTTCTGGTTTATTACTATCTATTCCAGAATATTTTATGAGAAAAGTAGCAACTAAAGAAGGTGTTGATTTACCTGAAACTTATGGTATTGCTATGATTTTTGCAAAAGATTTAGCTGATATTGATACATTTGCAGAGTTTTGTGAAAACAATGACTTAAAAGTTGTATTAAAAAGAACTGTTCCAGTAGATACAGATGCATTAGGTGCACAAGCCTTGGCATCATTACCAAATATTATTCAAGTATTTGTAGTACCAAATACTTTAATGTCATCAAAAAGATTTGATGCAATGCTTTACTTAACAAGAAAAGAGTGTGAGCATAAATTAATAGATAAAAAAGATTTTTATATTCCTACTTTTTCATCTAAGGTTATAGCTTATAAAGGTCTTATTATGCCTACGCATATTAAGCATTTTTATGTTGACTTAAGAGATGAAGATTTTAAAATCTCTTTCTCATTATTTCACCAAAGATTCTCAACAAATACATTACCTCAATGGAAACTAGCACAACCTTTTAGAGCAATAGCACATAATGGTGAGATTAACTCTGTTGAAGCAAATAGATTTAATGTTGAAATAAAATCTGAACAATTAAAGTCTGAGATTTTCTCTGATGAAGAAATCAAGCGATTATTACCGATTTTACAAGTAGGCTCTTCTGATTCTGCTTCATTAGATAATATGTTTGAATTTATGTTAGCAAATGGTGTTGATTTCTTCAAAGCTGCAAGATCACTTGTTCCTGCACCTTGGCAAAATGCACCACATATGGATGCAGACTTAAGAGCATTCTATGAATATACTGCAACAGCAATGGAAGCATGGGATGGTCCAGCTGCTGTATCTTTAACAGATGGTAGACATATTGGTTGTTTAATTGACAGAAATGGTTTAAGACCTTCTAAGTATGTAATTACTAAAGATGATAAATTATACATCACATCTGAATATGGAACATTAAGTTTAAATGAAGATAATATCTTAGAAAGAGGTAGATTACAATCAGGAGAAATGATTGCACTTGACCTTAAACATGGAAAAGTACTAAAAGAAAATGATATTAATGACTATTTAAAATCATCTCAATATTACTCAAAATGGCTAAACGAAGATATGGATTATATTCAAGAATATATTGAAGATTCTTTCTTAAATACTAGTGATTATGTATTTGAAGATTTAGAAAAGAAACAAAAATACTTTAATATCACATATGAAGCAATTGATCAAATGATTGAACCAATGGCTACTGATGGAAAAGAACCAGTTGGTTCTATGGGTGATGATACTCCATTAGCATGTTTCTCTGATGTAAACAGAAATTTTACTGATTTCTTTAAACAAAAGTTTGCACAAGTTACAAATCCTCCTATTGATCCATATAGAGAAAAAGTTGTAATGTCTTTAGAAACAGGATTTGGTCAGATTCATAATATTTTATCAGAGCAACCAGAGTTTGCAAAAAGATTAAAAACAACTAGTCCTATTTTAATGAAAGAAAAGTTTGATATTCTTCACTCTTTTGGATACAGTCAATCTCCAAGATATGATGCATATTATAAAAATAAAACATTCCCAACTACTTTTACTACAAATTTAAAAGCTTCCTTAGTTGCTTTATCTGAAAAAGTTGTAAAAGCAGTAAGAGAAGAAAATGTTTCTGTTATTATCTTAGATGATAGAGACGTTGGAGAAAATGCTAAATTAATTCCAATGGCAATGGCAGTTGGATATATTAATCATCAATTATTAAAACATGAAGTAAGACATTCTGTTTCAATTGTAACAGTAACAGGTGAGGTTTATGATCCTCATATGGCTGCTGTTTTAATCGGATTTGGTGCAACAGCTATTTACCCATATATGATGTATGCTACTACAGTTGCATTATTTAAAAGAAAAGAAATATCTAAGTATGAATTACAAAGATTATTAAAAAATACTCAAAAATCTTTAAATGCTGGTTTATTAAAAATCATGTCAAAAATGGGTATTTGTACTATTGCTTCATATAGAAACTCTGGATTATTTGATGTAATTGGATTATCTGATGAAATTACACAAGATTGTTTTGAAGGTGCTTACACAGATTTAGCAGGGTTAACATACGAAGATATTGAAGAAAGAATAGAAAAATCACATATAAATGCTTATGTTGATGAAAACTGTATGTTCCCACTTGATTTAGGTGGTTTTTATAAATATTCTAATGGCGGTGAATACCATGATTATGGTCCAGCTACAACAAGAGCAATGCACAATAAAAATGCAACAAAGAAAGAAGATATTTCTGATTTTGATAGCTTAAAAGAATTAGTTGAAACAAGAGATAAAAAGTTTATTAGAGATTTCTTTGAATTTAACTCTGATAAAGAAGCTATTGATGTAAGTGCAGTTGAATCAAAAGAAGATATCTTTAAAAGATTTGCATCTGCTGCTATGTCATGTGGTTCTATTTCTCCTGAAGCACACGAAGCTATTGCACAAGCTATGAATACAATTGGTGGTTCTTCAAACTCAGGTGAGGGTGGAGAAGATCCAAAAAGATTTAACACTTTAAAGAACTCTAAAATTAAGCAAATTGCATCTGGAAGATTTGGGGTTACTCCTGGATATTTAAGATCTGCAGAAGAGTTACAAATTAAAGTTGCACAAGGTGCAAAACCAGGTGAAGGTGGACAGTTACCTGGACATAAGGTTACTCCATTAATTGCAACTTTAAGACATACAGTTGCTGGTGTTACTTTAATTTCACCACCACCACATCATGATATTTATTCAATTGAAGATTTAGCTCAATTAATTTTTGATTTAAAACAAATCAATCCATTAGCTAAAATTACAGTTAAATTAGTATCTTCTATTGGCGTTGGAACTATTGCAGCTGGCGTTGCTAAAGCTTATGCTGATAAGATTATTATCTCAGGTGGAGATGGTGGAACAGGTGCTGCTCCATTAACTTCACTTAAACATGCAGGAAATGCATGGGAAATGGGTCTTTCTGAAGCTCACAATGCTTTAAAAGCTAACCACTTAAGAGAGTTTGTGCACGTTCAAACTGATGGTGGTTTAAAAACTGGTATGGATGTAGTTAAAGCTGCAATGCTTGGTGCTGAGTCTTATGCCTTTGGTACAGCTGCCCTTACACTTCTTGGATGTAAAATTTTAAGAATTTGTCATACAAATAAATGTTCTGTTGGAGTTGCAACTCAAGATGAAAGCTTAAGAGATCACTTTGAAGGTACAGTTGAAAGACTTATTTCATACTTTACATTCATAGCTGAAGATGTTAGAAATATTCTTGCATCATTAGGATATTCTTCAATTGAAGAAATCGTAGGTAGATCTGATTTATTAAAAGTAATTGATGATGACTTTGCTAAAAAGTTTGACTTCCAAAATATTTTAAGAAGAATTGATGGTATTGATACTTGTCAAAAAGAATCAAACGAACCTTTTGATGATAATAAATATGAAAAAGATTTACTTAAAAAAGTTCATAGAACTATTGAAAACCCAAATTCTCCAGTTAAAGTTAATACTGAAATATCTAACTTAAATAGATCATTTGGTGCTTTAATTTCTGGTGAAATTGCAAGATATTATGGAGATAAAGGTTTACCTGAAGGTTCTATTAATATTAATTTAAAAGGAATTGCAGGTCAATCATTTGGTGCTTTCCTTTCTACTGGTATGAATTTACACTTAGATGGTGCTGCTAATGATTATGTTGGTAAGGGTATGAATGGTGGTAAAATCATTATTAATCCAAGACATCAAGGTCAAAACTTTGCTGGTGGTGGAAATACTTGTCTTTATGGTGCTACTGGTGGTAAACTTTATGTAAGAGCTGCTGTTGGTGAGAGATTTGCTGTAAGAAACTCAGGATGTATTTCTGTTGTAGAAGGAACTGGAGATAATCCTTGTGAGTATATGACAGGTGGAATTGTTGTTATCTTAGGAAATACAGGTATTAACTTTGGTGCTGGTATGACAGGTGGTATTTCATTTGTTTACGATCCAGAAAAAGGATTTGTTGATAAGATGAATCAAGAGTTAATTGAAGCAGTTAGAATTGATACAGATGATACTGAGAGAGAAAGACTTTATTTAAAAAGATTATTATTAGATTATCTTCATGAAACTGAAAGTAATGAAGCTGATAGAATATTACAAAACTATAGATCTGAAATTAGAAACTTCTGGATGGTAAAACCAAAAAATATGACTGTATTACCATTAGATCCAGATGAGGGAGATTAGAATATGTTAAATTTTACAAAATTTGAAAGAATTAGTCCTGAAAAAAGAGATGTTCTTCAAAGATTAAAAGATTATGATGAAGTATATCAAGTCTTTGGAAAATCAAGAGCTAAAGAGCAATCTGATAGATGTATGCAGTGTGGAGATCCATACTGTCATACAGGATGTCCTTT
>NYWO01000043.1 GCA_002685075.1 Arcobacter sp. | reverse complement strand
GCCATATAAGTTTGGGCAAATAGCATAAATGGTGTTATTAATATAAGTAAATATTTCTTCATAATCTAATCCTTTATTTTAAATAGTGTTGCATATAAAGCAGGTACATAAATAAGATTTAATATCGTTCCCCAAGCAATCCCAAATCCAAGTGATATGGCAATTGGTTGTAGCATTAAAGATTCACCTGTTGGGAAGAATATTAAAGTTGCAAGCCCTAATATCGTAGTAATTGAAGTAATTAAAATAGGTCTTACTCTTTGTTTTGCTTTTACGAAAAACTCTTGTCTATTCTTTGTATCATGTAAAAAATCAAGCATAATAATTCCATCATTAATTACAACACCTGCAAGTCCTAACATTCCTATAAATGACTGGGAATTTAGATTTATTCCCATAATAGTGTGTCCTAAAATTACTCCAAATGCAGTAAATGGAATAACAGATAAAATAATAAATGCACTTTTAAAAGATGGAAAATTAATAAGTAATGTTAAAAATATTAAAAATAGACCTACCATAAAAGCTTTTATCATATCACTTGCCATTTGTGAACTTTTTTCACGTTCACCTCCAAAGCCTATGTTTACACCTGTTTTCTCTATATTTTTAATAGTTGAATTAAGTTTTTTTATAACTTCATTTGCACTTGTGATTTTTGTATCTACATTTGCAAATACAGTTTTTTGAATTAGGCCATCTTCTTTCTCTATTTTTTCGAAATTTCTCTCAATTTTAAAATCAACAAGTTCTTTAAGTTCAATCTTTTTATTATCTATTGCTATTAAAAAGTGCTTTAGTTCATCAATACTATCTTTATAAACTGATTCCGTCATAATATTGATTACACCATCTTTATTAAAAGTATCGCCTTGGTCTTTTTCCATAAAATAGTTTGTAAGTTGTGAGGCTATTTCTTTATCTGTTAATCCTAAATTCATTGCATAATTATTTAAAGAGAATTTATACTCCCAATCACCCAACTGTGTATTATCTGCAATATCTTTTGTTCCTTCAATTTTACTAATTGCAGTTTTAAGTGTTTTTATACCTGCTAAAAGAGCTGTTTTATCATCACTACTTAGTTTTAATTCAACATCAGTTCTTACTATTCCAATTCTGCTTGTTACTACGTTAAATTCTACAACTTTATCCTCTTTTGTTAAAGGAGTTACTAGTTCTCTTATTTGTTGCATTGCTTCATTTGTATCTGTTGTTCTTACTTTACTTTTCTGTTCAAAATCGAAGCTAAGATTTAACACAGGATTAACATATTTATTTAAAAAATCATCTTCCTTTGTATCCTCTAGTTCTAAAGCTATTGTAAAACCATTTTCTATTGTTTCACTAGAACTTGCAATATTTGTAAATCTTCCAATAGTTGCATCTATGTTTTTTATAAAAAGTTCTTTTGCATTTTTTAAAAGAATTTCTTCATATTTCTTTGTAATAACATCTGTTTCTTCTAAAGATTTTGATTCATCAAGTTTAAAAGATAATGTTACATTTCTAGAAACCATATCAGGCATCATTTGAAATCTACTTTGGCTTATTAAAAGATAAGTGATTAAAGGAACAGTAATAAAAAACATGATTAAGAAAGTTTTTTTATAGTGTATGACTTTATGTAAGATGTTTTCATAAAAATTATACGCCTTTGTCCAATCAAGCATTTTATCTTTTCTTTTTAAAATATGTTTTGCGTGAAGAGGCAAAAATATAAATGATTCAATAAGTGATGCAAAAATAAGAACAGAGATAACTATTGGTATAAGCATCATCAAAATACCAAACTCTCCACTTATTAATAGCATTGGTAAAAATGCGAAAATTGTAGTAAATGCTGCAATTAAAACAGGAGCAATCATCTCTTTTGCACCATTTAAAACAGCCTCATTTAATTCTGCACCTTCATCTAAATGCCTTTGTATATTTTCACTTACAATAATTGCATCATCAACCACAATTCCTAATGACATTAAAATTGCCATAAGCGAAATCATATTTAAACTATATCCCAAGCTTTCAATAATTAGAAGACCTAAAATAAAAGAAAATGGTATTCCCATTACTATTATTAAAGATAATCTTGATGAAATAAGAATATGCATAGTAAGTCCAACTAAAATAAGTCCTAAAGTGATATTTGATATTATGGTTTTTATTCTATCACCAACAGGACCTGAAGAGTCTCTCGTAACACTTATAGTTAAATCATTGCTTGTTTTTTCATACTCTTCTAAGATATCTTGAATCTTATTTGCAACAGCAATTGAATCACCTTCATCATTTTTATATACATTAAGTGATACTGTTGTTTTTCCATTTAATCTTGAGATTGTTTCATCTGTTGGATAATCAATTAAAATATCAGCAATATCTTTTAAATAAACTTTTTTATCATTTACTTTAATAATTGTATTTTCCCATAAATTTTTATCAAATTTATTATTATTTGCAGTTAGATATATATGGTTTCCTACTTGTTCTATTTGACCAACTGGATATATATAAGAAAAATTTTGAAGTGCTGATATAACTAAATTACTTTCTAAACCATACATATTTATTTTTTTATGGTCTAAGTAAAGATCTATTTGTAAATCACTATCTCCAAAGATTTCAATCTCACTAATACTAGGCACTTGATATAATTTTGCCTTGATAGTATCTGCTAAATCTAATATTTGGGCTTTAGTTCTATTTTGTGAAGATATAGATACATTTAAAAGTGATTTTTGTCGTTCAACACTTGATACGGTAGGTTCCGTCATATCACTTGGAAGATATTTTTTAGCAGCACTAACTGCATCACTTATATCATCTTTAACATCTTGTTTATCCACTCCATCTTGAAGTTCAATTTCTATATTAAAACTTCCATTTCGTATAGTTGATTTAATCTCTTCAATGCCTGAAATGGTATCTATTTGATTTTCTATTTCTATTACGGCAAAGTTATTTAGATTGTCAGCACTAGCCCCACTATAACTTCCACTTACTTGAATACTATCTAATGAAACAGTAGGAAACATCTCTTTTGGTATTTTTATATAAGAAAAAATACCCATAATTAAAATAAAAAGTAAAAGGGTATAGTTAAGACGTGAGTTCTTTAAAAAGTATTCTATTGCTTTATTCATATATGATTCTCCGTCATTTTGTTATGTAAAATGATACATAAATGATATAAATCATTTATAAATATAAAGTAAATGAAAGTAAATGAAAATAATCTACAAATATCTTTAAAATCTAAATTATAATATAATTAAAAACAAATAGAAAATAGGGCTTTAACAAATGAATCAAATGAAAAACAATAATGGGTAGTTTAAGTGATATTGCAATAAATGCATTGTACCAATTATGGCATATACTTCCAATAATTATTCTGATTGTACTTTTTAAAAAATATATCGATCACAAAGATAAAAAGAATAAAAAGATTAAAGATGAAGAAAATGAAAAAAATGGTTTAACTTTAGAAGTTCGTACAATAAAAAAATATGAAGAGATAGGTTATAAAGTTGAAAGTTTAGAAAATGTAGATGGTATTGATTTAATTTGTAGTAAAGAAGATAAAATATTTTTAGTTAAATACAATAATTCAATTGATAAAAAATCAATTAAAAATGTAGATATAAAAGCATTTTATAAAACAGCAAGTAAATATGTAAAAGAAAATCAATTAGAAATTAAAAATGTAGAATTTAGATATATAGTAGCAAATAAAGATGCTCTAGATAAAACTGCAATTGAAATATTAATGGATGACTTTTATAATTGTAAGTATGTAGTTTTATAGTTTTGAAAGAACAATTTAAAGGGTTTTACAATACTCCTTCTTTATTTAACAATACTTTTTATGGTTTAGAGTTATTTGATATTGAGGATATTGATATTGAGAATTTTGATATAAGTAATATTGAAATTCTACAACAACTTCCTTTGGGAAAGAGGGTAGAGTATTTCTTTGAAGCTATTATTGATAACTCTTCTAGATATGAAAAAATCATAAAAAATAAACAAATTATTCATAATAAAGAAACCTTAGGCGAAATAGATTTTATTCTTTTTGATAAAAAAAGAGATAAGTATATTCATGTTGAAATGCAGTATAAATTTTATGTTTATGATGATAGCTTTAAAAATGAGATAGATAGGTATATAGGACCAAATAGAAGTGATACCTTACTTTTAAAACTAGAAAAACTTAAAAACAAACAGTTTCCTTTACTTTTTAATAAAGACACAAAAACATATTTAGAAGGTGTTGATTTAGATAATATCGAACAAAAAATACTTTTTAAAGGAAACGTTTTTCTTCCAAGACATCTAAAAGAAAAAGATTTTGACTTAATAAACAATGATTGTATTCACGGATATTATTTAAGTTTTAAAGAGTTTAAAGAAGACATTTCTTTTAAGGAAATGCAGTTTTTTGTTCCACATAGATTTGATTGGTTAAGTGATCCTAAATCAAATAAAACATGGGAAAGTTATGAAAAGGCTATTGAAGATTTAGATTTTTTTATAAAAATAACTGCTTCTCCTCTCGTATGGTCTAAAAAAATACAAGATAACAAAACAGTTATTGAAAGATTTTTTGTAACTTGGTGGTAAACTTATAATTATGTTATAATAATAACTTATAATAAAAGGATCAAAATGAGAAAAATAAGTCTATTTATTGCATCATTATTCGTAACATTGTTTTTTACTACAAATATAAATGCACAAGAGATAAATGATAAAGTTGCCTTAAACGGTATTAAGAAAGCTAAAAGTGTATTTTTAATAGATTTTACGGATGTTAAAAAAACAGCTTTTTATATGAATATAATAACCGATACTCATAAGGGACTTTTAAAACAAGATGTTAAGTCTGATATGGTTTTAGTTTTTATTGGAAAAACTGTTAAATTTCTTAGTACAAAACAAGATGAAGATTTTGAAATGGAATATGATGAGTATTTACAATCAATTCAAGATTCAATTAGAACATTAAGTAATTTAGGTGTTAGAATGGAAGTTTGTGCAGTTGCAACTAAGGTATTTAATATTGATAATAAAACTATACCAAAAGAGATGAATATTGTAGCAGATGGTTTTATATCTTTAATTGGTTGGCAAACACAAGATTATAAGTTAGTACCAATATTCTAAAAGAGGACTTTCTCCTCTTTTATGAACTCATATACTTAGTTATTTATTTGATCAACAATTTTTTTGACTACTTTAAATACATTTTCAACTGATTTTATAGAAACTCTTTCTTTTTTAGAATGAGGAAACTCTATACTTGGGCCTATTGAGGCTACTTTGATATCTGGATATTTATCTTTAAATATTGCACATTCTAGTCCTGCGTGTATTGCTTCTAAAGATGCTTGTGCATTTACTTCTTTATATATTTCTAATACTTTATTTGTAAACTCATTTATATCCGGTTTCCAGGCAGGATATTTTCCATCAGTTGTAACCGTAAAGTTATGTTCTTCTAGCATTTTTATTGTTTCATCTTTTAATTGTGCTAATTCATCATTTGCCATAGATCTTGCACTTAACTCAATTTTAATTTCATCTAAACCTGTTTTAATAATAGCAAGGTTTATAGAGTTTTGAACTACGCCTAAATCTTTATTTACACTTCTAACTCCATTTTCAAAACTTGCTATAAAATCAATAATTTTTTCATCATAGATATTTAAGTGTTCACTTTTTGTATCTATTTTTGTAATTGTAATATTTTCATGAGATGCAATTGGCATTTGCTTTGATGCAATGATTGCTTTTACATTAACTGGAATTGAGTTTATTCTCTCACCACCGTTTATATCTAAAAGTTTTGCATTTGCTTCTTTTATAGTTTGTGCAATAAGCTTTATTCCATTTGGAATATTTTTATCAATATCTACTCCAGAGTGTCCCCCTTGAAGTTTTGAAATACTAACTTCATAAAGATCAAGGTTTTCATCATTTGGAATAATCTTTTTATTAGAGTTAGTAGCAAAGATATCAACCCCACCTGCACAACCAATACAAATACCAGCTTCTTCTTCACTATCAAGGTTTAGCATGTATGGAGCTTTTAATTCAAGTGTTAAGTTATTTGCTCCTATTAATCCTATCTCTTCATCTGAAGTGAATAAATACTCAGCATCAACACCATCAAAAATTAGTTGAATCATATAAGAACAGCCAATTCCATTATCACTTCCAAGCGTTGAGTTTTGAGCACTTAAAACATCATCATTTTGTACAATAACTGGAACACAATTATCACTTAAACATACAATATCATAGTGTGATTGGAAAACTAGTTTTGCATTAGATTTTTCTTTTTTAATTAAAATATTATTGTATTCATCAACAATACATAAAAAACCTGCTTTTGATGATATATCTTTCATATAATTTATAAATGGAGAATGTGTTCCTGAACATCTAGGAATTGAAGTAATTTCTTTAAATATGTCTATTATTTGACTCAAGAAGTGTCCTTTATTTTTTTTTGATTATATCAAAAAAAAATAAAAGTTGTAAAAACTAAGAGGAAATTCTTAGTTTTTAACTAGTGGTTTTAAGTGTCTATTTCTGTAAGCTAATGCTATTGTAACAACAATAATTCCTACAACATAATAAACCCATGTTGGAATTGGAATAGGGTCTCCTGTTGCATATGAATGTAATCCTGCAAGATAGAAGTTAACTCCAAAATATGTCATTAAAATTGTAGAGAATGCTATAAGCGATGCTGATGCAAAAATAAATGGTGTTGAAAGAGGCTTAACAAATCTTAAGTGTACAACTATTACATAAACTACAATTGATACATAAGCCCAAGTTTCTTTTGGATCCCATCCCCAATATCTACCCCAAGACTCATTTGCCCAAACTCCACCAAGGAAGTTTCCAATTGTAATAGCAGCAAGTCCAACAATTAAAGAAATTTCTATAATAGCAGCAACTTGTTTTATTGTCTCATCAATATGAGGTCTATTTTTTCTAAAGATAAACATAATTAATGTCATATATCCTAAGATAGCAGACAAAGCAAAGAATCCATAAGATGCAGTTAAAATTGATACGTGAATAGTTAGCCAATATGATTTTAATACAGGAACTAAGTTTGTAATTTGTGGATCAATTCCTGTTAAATGTGCAGTAAACATAAAAATACCTGCAACAATTACAGCAGCACTTAGTGCTAGTAAAGATTTTCTAAAGAACATAATTCCAGCAAATACAGCTGACCATGAAATATATAATAATGTTTCATATGTATCAGACCAAGGAGCATGTCCTGAGATTATCCATCTAAATCCCATACCATAAGTATGAACTGCAAATATTAAAGAAAGTAAAACAAAGAAAACAAAAGTTGTTTTTTTAGGTTTAATACTTGGGTTAAAGACAACAAAGAATGCTGCAATTAAGATAATAATTCCTAAGAAAATATATGCTAACATAACTTTTGGAAAAATATCAATTTCATTAAACATGATTTCATTATCAATTTCACTTTGTGTTAATACTACTTTAGCACCAACTTTTTCTTGATATGTTTCCATCATAGAGATAAAGTTATTAGCTTCTTCCCATTTATTTTGAATAATAGAGTTAATTAAACCTCTTGTTATTGCTTCAACAGCTGTTTTATTTTTTCCCTCAAAATCATTCATAGCATCCATTGGTGTATACCATCTATATTTGATTTTTGCATCTTTTATCTCTTCAGCTGTCTCTACTTTAGGGAAAATATTAAATAAGCTTCCATTAAATACTGCATAAACAATATTTAATCTTTCTTCAACTTTTATAATATCTTTTTCGTAAGTTCCTCTTTCATTTGGTTTTGATAAAGAAGCTTTTTCAGACTCTTTAGCTAAAAGATATTTACCATCTTTAAATACTTCTGAAAATGCAATATATTTACGTGAATTATCAATACCAATAAAGTTTTTAAGTTTTGGAGTTTTAATCTTAATTAGTTTAATATCTCTCCAAACTTCAGGACGTGATAACATACCAAGAACAACTTGATCTGCATTCATTCCTAAAAATTCAGTTTTTCCACTTACTTTTAAAACAATTTCTCTATTTAATGAAGAAACAGGTTTCATTCTTCCTGATGAACTTTGTGTTACTAATCTTGCAAACTTTTTTGCAGTTTGAGCAGATTGTTTTTTAAAAGTTTTTAAATATTCAACTGTATCTTGAGCTTTTACTTTAAAATCAGTATTTGTTTCTTCTGCTTTAAGAGATGTTGTACCAAATGCAAACATACAGGCAACTGCAATTGATGCGATACTTTTGGAATCTACATATTTTGTAAGTTTTCTAAATCTTGATTTTTTATCAAAGAAGTTTAAACAAAGTCCTAAAGTTAAAAGGAAATATCCTAAATAAGTTGGCCATTTACCTGGGTCGTTATTTACAGATAATACAGTACCAGTTTCATCAGGAAAATAAGAACTTTGGAAAAACAAGAAGTTTCCTTCATGCATAGTTTTATTCATAAAAATCCTATAGTCATAAGTAGTTGAATCTTCTTTTATAACAGTAACCTCTGAAGCATAAGATGATGGAGACATACTTCCTGGATATCTATCAAGTTGGAAATCATTTAGTTTTATAGAAAAAGGTAAACTTAATATCTTAGAACCATATTCTAAAGATACAATTGTATCACCAAATTTTAAGTCTCGCTCTAAACCTTTTTGACTTCTTCTTCCTGGCAATTTAATCTCTTGTGTCTCTCCATTAATAGTTACGTCAAGAGTTAACATACCCATTTTTGCATCACCTTTTTTAGCTAAAAAGTAATTTTTATATAAAACATTAAGTTTTTTCTCACCAAAAACAATTGTATGATCAAATTTATTGTAAAATTCTTCTACTTTTATTGCAAAGTTAGATTCTTCTGATAATGCTGCAAACTCCATTTGATACTCTTTGAAGTATGTCTTTCCATCATCTTTAATTGTTACTTGTAAATATGGTTCTAAAGAAATCATTCGATTTTCCGTAGTTCCTTCTTTAATTTGCATAATACCTTCGTATCCTACATACCTAGTAACACCTGCACCTATTAAAATTACAACAAATGAAATATGGAATATAAATCTTGGAGTATTTTTCCACATTTTATATTTAAAAATAATACCTGTTAAGTTAATAGTCGTTAATACTAATATTGCTTCATACCAAATATTATTATAAACTAATACTCTAGCTGATGATGTACCAAAATCATTTTCAATAAAGGTAGCATAACCAGCTCCAATTGCTAGAATAGCAAGTAAAGTTAGTGTTGTCTTAAAAGAAAATAAGACATTTGAAATTTTCAATAAAAATCCTTTTTAAATTAGTAACTAATTATATTCTCAAGTAGTTAACCCAACGTTAACAATAAGAAATAAATTTTACTTTTCTTAGAAAAAGAATTATATCAAAAGAAGTGTTTATTTCTTATTGATTTAAGATAACATTTTATTTAATATACTTATAATTGCACATGGATTTAAAAACAATACAAAAAAAGAAAGAAGATTGCAGAACTTGGAAAAATGTTGAACCTTGGTTTACAAAAATTCAAGAAGTTGCCAAAAAAATAAATATCGATAATTTAAATATAGATTATGGTGACTGGTTTAGTGTAGGAAAAAGAGAAGACTTAAGTCAAGAAGAGTTTAAACTACTTGAAGAAGCTGCTAAAGTATTAATACCTTGGAGGAAAGGTCCTTTTAATTTATTTGGTTTAGAAATTGATAGTGAATGGCAAAGTAATATAAAATATAATTTAATCAGACCACACTTTAATTTAAAAGATAAAATTGTTGCAGATATTGGTTGTAATAATGGTTACTATATGTTTAGAATGCTAGAAGATAAACCAAAAAAACTAATTGGTTTTGATCCAGCACCTTTAACATTACATCAATTTGAATTTATTAATCATTTTGTAAAATCAGATATTACTTATGAAATGTTAGGAGTTGAACACTTAGAATATTACAATCATAAATTTGATTTTATATTTATGCTAGGTGTTTTATATCATAGAGCAGATCCTGTTGGAACTTTAAAGTCTTTAGCCCGTGGCTTAAATTCTAAAGGTGAAATTTTAATTGACACTTTTATGATTGATGGGGAAGAGGAGATTTGTTTAACTCCAAATAAAAGATATTCTAAAATACCAAATATTTATTTTATTCCTACAATTCCTGCTTTAAGAAATTGGTTAAGTAGAGCAGGATTTGAAGATATTGAAGTAATTGCTACAACAGTAACAAGTAGTGAAGAACAAAGAAAAACTCCTTGGTCTTTTGATCAAAGTTTAGAAGATTTTTTAGATGAGAATGATAAAACAAAAACAGTTGAAGGATATCCAGCTCCCAAAAGAGTGTATATGAAAGCTAGAAAGATACAATAGATTTAAAAGAAATCTATTGTATCTTCATCTTTTAAATCAGAATATTTGAATAATTGACTCCGTCCTTTATTTTTTGCTTCATAAAGTGCTATATCCGCATTTTTAATAGAATCTGTGATACTTCCTTCTACCGTAACATCAAGTTTCTCAAAACCAATACACGTAGTTTTCAATAATGTTTGTTGTTTTTCTTCATCTACAAGTATTTTCTTACATGAAAAATCTTTTATAATTTTTTGAGCAGTTTCTAAAGCTTCAAATTCAGAAGAATTACTTACAATTGTAACTAAAAATTCATCAGCATTAAGTCTTGCTACCATATCAAATTCATTAATATTTGAGTGAATTACTTTTGCTAACTCAATTAAAACTTTATCTCCTACATCATAATCAAACTCATCAATTACGGCTTTAAATCGATCAACTCCAATCATTAGGAAATATATTTCTGTTTCTTTATTTTTTGAAAGACTAAGGTGTTTAGTGAGGTTTTTAATTAAATAGCTTCTATTATAAACTTTTGTAACAGAATCTAAAGAAGATGATTCTATAAAGTTTTTCTTTATTATTCCATTTTGGATTATTGGAGAAATTTGAAAAAATGCAGCTTCAATTGTATTATATTTTGATTGTATTATTTGAAAATGTACATTTGATGTAGCATTAAATGATACTGTTGCATTTAAATTTGTATGAGTATTTATAATAAAAAAACAAGAATATTCATCATCTAGATAAAAATCTTCACCTTTAACTAAAATCTCTTCTCTTGAATTTGTGTTTATATCAAATAATGTAAAAACTACATTATCAATACTAAATTCTTTATTTAACCAAGTATAAATATCTTCAGCCATTTGATTAATGTTCGAAGCATATTGTAATTGTTCATGCAAAGTAAATATACTATTTAAAGCGATGAAGTCTTTTTCATTATTTGCTGATGATTTAATTAAATCTAAAATCTTATTTTTCAAAATTACCGCCTAAAAGAAATCAATTGTATTTACATTCTCTTCACTATATTTGTATGATTTACTTCTTCCTATATTTCTAGCTTCATATAATGCTATATCAGCTTTTTTGATTGCATCATCTATATTAGTTGCATCATCAGGAAAAATAGACATCCCTACACAAATAGTTTTTTTTAGAGTTTGACTCGTGTTATTATCAATTATAACTTTTCTTTGAGAAAAGTTATTAATAAGTTTATCTGCAACTATTGTAGCATTAGTTTCATTAATAACATTTAATAAAATTAATAAAAATTCATCTTCTGACATTTTAATAACAATATCTGATATTCTAACACTTTCTTTTAATGTATTAGTAAGCTCTACTAAAATCATATCTCCAATAGTATAATCGAACTCATCAATCACTGCTTTAAATTGATCAACACCAATTTTTAAGAAACCAACTTTTTTCTGTTCTCTATTTGATATACTAAGTATATTATCAACATAAACATCTAAATAAGATCTATTGAATGCACCTGTCACTGGATCTATGATAGATAACTCATGAATCGACTTTTCTAAATATTTATTGTATAAAGATGAAGAGTAAAATTCTAAAGCAAGTTTTAATTTTGGTAATTCTTTTATAATTGAATTATTATCTTTTTCTGTTTTTGAATAAACTAAAAAATATATTTGAGTATTCTCATTTTCAATATATTTGAAGCTATTTAAAAAATCATCGTAAATAATTTCTTTTGATTTAAATAAAGATTCAGTTTTATCTATTGTTTTTAATAATATTTCTAGTTCTGATATATTGTATTCTTCTTTAATTCGATTATATATTGTTAAATAAATATCTTCTAATTTATTTAAAAGCTTAAGCTTTTCGTTTATTTTAATAATGTTTTCACAAGTTGGATTCAAATTAGTCCTTTATATACTAGCTTCCCATTGTTTTAATGTATGTATTTCACTTCTTAATGTTGTTTTATCCCCATGTCCTGGATAAATATGAAAATCATCAGTCCATGCTAAAACTTTGTTAATACTTAGTTTCATTTGTGCTGCATTAGAAAAAGGAAAATCAAATCTTCCAATTGTACCTTTAAAAATAAAATCACCTGTAAATAAATGCTCACCTATTTGTATAGCAGAACATCCTGGTGTATGACCTGGAAAATGATGGAATTTTATTTTAATTCCTTGAAGTTCAATTTCTTCATCAGGTTCAATTAATACATCAGCTGTTGAAGGAATCATTCCTAATCCATATGGATCTTTTTCTAACATAAAGTTATCATCTTTAGGAGTATAAATTTCTAAGTTATACTCTTTTTGTACTTCTGTATTTGACCATACATGATCAAAATGTCCATGAGTATTTAATATCGCTATTGGATTTGTAACTTGAGTCTTTATCCATCTAAGGGAATCAACACCTGGATCAATTATTAAATCTTTTCCATCTACTGTTGCAATATAGCAATTTGTTTGATAATCACCCATTGCTTGAACTTTTATATCCATTTTAAACCTTACTTTGCTAAAATTGTTAAATTATATCAAGAAAGAGGTTACGAATGGATTATTTTAATACACTTGAAGAAGTTTTATTAACAAGTGAACCTAAAAATAAGATAGAAAAGTTTAATAGATTTTATGAAAAATTTTTAAACAATAAATATACAATTAATGATTCATATGAACCTTGCGAGTTAATACAACCAGCTTATAGTACTTTTTTAGAAATAGTAAAACCTACATCACTTCCAAAAATAAAGAATTTTAATACAGATGAAGGTAAAAGATATTTAATACATACAATTTTACACATTGAGTATTCAGCAGTTGATTTAGCTCTTGATGCAGCATTAAGATTTAAAGATTTACCAAAGAAATATTATGAAGATTGGCTTGAAGTAGCAAATGATGAAATTAGACATTTTCTAATGTTAGAAAAATTATTAAATGAACTAGATGGTAAATATGGTGATTTTCCTGTACATAAAAATCTATTTGAAGCCTTACAAGATACACCAACATTTTTAAGAAGAATGGCAGCAGTTCCTAGATATCTTGAAGCAAATGGTTTAGATCAAAATCCTAAAATTATGGAAAAATTAAAATCAAATAATGATCCTTTTAATAGAAAGATACTAAAAGTATTAGAAACAATTTTAGAAGAAGAAGTTGATCATGTTAGAAAAGGTGATATCTGGTATAAATATGCTTGCGATTTAGAGAACTTAGACTATGACTCTACTTATTTAGAAATTATAGAAGATGTTTATCCAGGTTCAACTAAAAGAAAAATGGATTTAAATTTTGAAGCTAGAAAACAAGCAGGTTTTTCTTGTGATATTTTAAAGGTTTTATCAAAAAAAAGTGATTGTAAATGATTACATCAAATATAAATGAAATATTATTTAAAAATGAGATAAAAGAAGTAGATAAATCAATTAAATCTAATGATTTTTTAAACTCATTAATATCAACATCAAAAACAACAAATAACGATGATGTAAGCATAAATAGGAATAATTCATTAACATATGAAAATATAAAAGGAATTACTTTAGAAGAAATTGATACTTTTTTTAAAGATGAAGAGTCAAATCAAATGGCAAAAAACCTTAGACTTACAACACTTTTTACTCAAGATGATACTTTAGGTCAAGCTTTATTTAATACAGTTTTAGGTGAGCCTTTTGATATAGGATATTCTTATCTTTATGATAGATATGAAGATAAAAATAGTTTTTTAAATACATCATCTTCAAATTCATTAGCAGATTTACTTTACGATTCCATTTCTAAAAAAATAGATAATGGTGATAAAAAAACTACAGATATAATTTCACAAGATAGATTAGATCAAATATTAACAAAGGTAAATTCATTTAGTTTTGTAGATGCCTTATCAAGTACAACAAGAGACGAATATGGAAGATATAAGGACAAAGAAGAGAATGATTACTCTTTTTTATATAATGATTATGCTCTCCAATATGAACAACTAAAGTTCAAATATGAAGAGCTTACAAATATTAATAAAAATCTAATAAAACAATTTTAGATTTAAAATCTAAAACTTTGCATTTGGAATAGGGTACTTTTCAACTACAAAGTCGATATCTTTATCTCCACGTCCTGATAAGTTAATTAAGATAGTTTTATCAACAGGTAAAGTTTTAGCTAGCTTCATAGCAAAGCCTACAGCATGTGCTGATTCTAATGCTGGAATAATTCCTTCTAATTGAGAAAGCTTATAAAAGGCATCCACTGCTTCTTTATCATTACATAAACCAACTTCTGTTCTACCTATTTCTTTTAAATGAGCATGTTCAGGACCAACTGATGGATAATCAATACCAGAACCAATTGAATAAACAGGTGCGGGTTCTCCATTTTCATCTTTTAGCATAATAGAATTAAATCCATGCATAACACCCTCTTCACCATAAGTTAAAGAAGCAGCATGTTCACCTAACTTTTGACCAGTTCCCATAGGTTCAACACCAATTAAATTTACATCAATATCGTCAATAAAGCCTGCAAATATACCCATAGCATTTGATCCTCCACCAACACATGCAACAACATGATTAGGATTTGAATCTTCTAATTCTTTAAATTGTTCTTTAGCTTCAATACCAATGATACTTTGAAAATCTCTTACCATCATTGGAAATGGATGCGGACCTACAACTGAACCAATACAATATATTGCATCTTTAGTTTGTGATACATATGACTCAAATGCAGAATCGACTGCTTCTTTCAATGTTTTTAAGCCATGAGTTGCTGGAATTACTTTTGCACCAAGTATTTTCATTCTAATTACATTTGGATGTTCTTTTTCAATATCAACTTCACCCATATGGATTTCACACTCTAATCCAAAATAAGCAGCAGCAGTAGCAAGTGCAACTCCGTGTTGTCCAGCACCTGTTTCTGCAATTACTTTAGTTTTTCCTAAGTGTTTAGCTAATATTACTTCAGCCATACAATGGTTTAATTTATGTGCCCCTGTATGATTTAAATCTTCTCTTTTTAAATAGATTTTTGCACCACCGCAATATTTTGTTAAATTTTTAGCAAATGAAATAGGTGTAGGTCTACCTTGATAATGTTTTCTTACATATTTAAGTTCATCAATAAATTCAGGAGAATTTTTAAGTTGTTTATATGCTTTTTCTATATCAGCGAATGGTTTTTCTAGCATTGGTGGGATAAAAGAACCACCGAATCTACCAAAGTAACCATCTTTATCTGGTGTATTTTCTAAGTAATTAGATTTCATATTTTTCCTTAATATCATTTATTGAAAATATTATACATTAATTTTTATAACTATTATTTTAGTTATTTAAGAAAACCATTTTTTTGCTTTTTCAAACATTCCTTCAAAGCTTCTTTCGTGAGGTTTACTCTCAACTCCAAAACTTTCTTGTAGTTTTTCTAAAAGTTCCTTTTGTTTACTATTTAACTTTTTAGGATATTCAATTTTAATTTGTACAACTAAGTTACCTTTCCCATAACCTTGAACAGATTTAACACCTTCATTTTTAAATGTAAACTGTTGCTTGTCTTTAGCACCTGCTGGAATATCAAGTTCTAATTCACCTCTTAATCCAGGTATTGTAATTTTTCCACCAAGAGCTACTTGAGTAAAGAAAATTGGAGCTTCATAATAAATATCGTCATCATGTCTAACAAAGTGAGAATCTTCATTAACAGAAACTTCTAAGTATAAATCTCCTCTTGTTCCATCTGGAGCAATATTTCCTTTATTTGAAACTCTAATTCTCATCCCATCATTTACACCTTCAGGAATATCTACTTTAAAGTTATCTTTTACTTCATCATATCCTGTACCATTACATTTTTTACAAGATGCACTTGCAGCTTGTCCTGAACCTGAACAAGTTGGACAAGTTTGTGCAAAAGTCATAAAACCTTGTCTTGCATGAACTTGACCTTGTCCTCCACATGTTGAACAAGTTGATAATTTACCATCTTTAGCTCCTGTACCTTTACAAGTTTTACAAGCTGTTTTATAATGATATTTTATATCTTTTTTACATCCAAAAATTGCTTCGTTGAATTCTAATCTAACTTCAACTGCAACATCTAAATTATAATTATATGATTTTTGTTGTCTCCTAGAGCTTCCTCCTCCACCAAAGGCAGAGCCAAACATCTCTTCAAAAACAGAACCTAAATCATCAAAACCACCAGAGAAACCACCTCTTTGTTGCCCATGACCTTCAAGACCAGCTTTTCCATGTCTATCATATATTGATCTTTTTTCTTGATCACTTAATACTTGGTATGCTTCATTTACTGCTTTAAATGATTCTTCAGCTTCATGATCACCTGGATTCTTATCTGGATGATATTTCATAGCCATTTTTCTATATGCTTTTTTTATAGTACTTTTATCAGCATCTCTACTTACTTCTAATAGTTCATAGTAATCAATTTCAGTCAATGTAAACTCCTAAATAATATTTATATTCTAATCATAAGCCGCGATTTTATCTAAAAAAAAATAAATGTTTGATATAATCGCGATATGAAAAAAGGTCTAGAAAAATTTTATGAACTTGTAGAAGCATTTGAATCATTACCAACAATAGGAAAAAAGTCTGCATTAAGGCTAGCTTATCATGTTGTAATGAATGATAATTATTGTGGAATAAAAATTGCACATAGTATTGAAAATGCTTTAAAAAATATTACAAAATGTATTAAATGTGGTTCAATGAGTGAACATGAAATATGTGAAGTTTGCTTAGATGACTCAAGAGATAATACAAAAATGTGTATTGTACAAAGTGCAAAAGATATATTTATAATTGAAGATTCTAAACAATTTGATGGCAAATATTTTGTTATTGAAGAGTTAGAACAATACGCTCTTGATAGTTTAACGCATTTTGTTGATGATAATGAAGTAGAAACTATACTATTTGCTATTACTCCATCAATTGCAAATGATGCTTTTATTCTTTATATTGAAGATAAATTAAAATATAAAAATATAAAATTTACAAAAATTGCCCAAGGTGTTCCTACGGGTGTTAGCTTAGAAAATGTTGATATCTTATCCTTATCAAAAGCAATACAGAGTAAAGTGGAAATTTAATATGAATACAAAAAGAGTCGTATGCCAGAAATGCGTTTATTATTATGTAACTTGGGAGAAGAATAAACCTCATGGCTGTAATGCATATGGGTTTAAATCTTTACAATTGCCTTCAATAGTTGTTAAAAATTCAAGTAAAACAGATTGTAATTTTTTTCAAGAAAAACAAAGATAATATGAAATGAAACAAGTTCATATAAAAGAACAAATTGATAATTTCAAAAAGAATAAATTTGCGATTATTAGATATTGGATAAATAAAGAAAATATCATACTTATTTTAAATACAAGAAAAATTGATAAAGAGCTATTTATTAAAAGATATGCTTTTGGCTTATTAGATTATTATATTGATTTAATTAGTGAAAATATTGTAATTGGTAAATCTTCATCAACAAATGATTTTCTTAACTATTTAAATAAACAAGATGTAAAAGCTGAAGAACTTTTTATTCTTTGTTCCGGTCTTAGAAGTGCACTTCTTCAATATTTAAATGAATTAAATTTAAATAGTTTAGAAATTACAAATGAACTAAATAAACTATTTGATTTGATATTTGCAAACTTATTACAAAACTATAATAAAAAAACAAAAGCCATAGAAGCAGCATTAAATAAATCAGCTGATATTGTTGATAAACAAGTTATTTTATCAAGAACAGATGCCCATGGAAGAATAATAAAAGTATCATCAGCTTTTTGTAATATGAATGGTTATAAAAGTTCCGAACTAGTTGGAAATACACACAATCTTTTAAGGCATAATGACACAGCAAAAGAGGTAATTGATGACTTATGGAAGACTATAAAGTCTGGAAATATCTGGACAGGGGAGTTGAAAAATATTAAAAAGAATGGAGATTTTTATTGGGTTGAAACAACAATTTATCCAAACTTTGATAATATGGGGAATATTATAAGTTATGATGCAATTAGTCAAGATATAACTTCTAAAAAAGTTATTGAAAGTCAGCAAAACTTATTAATTGAGCAATCAAAACATGCAGCAATGGGTGAAATGATATCTATGATTGCACATCAATGGCGACAACCATTGCAAGCTGTTTCAATTTTAGTTCAAAAGCTACCACTTACAAAAATGATTGATGGTGAAATAACTGATGAATTACTTGATAGTGTTGTCGATGATGTTGGAAAACAGCTTAATTATATGTCAAAAACTATTGATGATTTTAGAGATTTTTTTAAACCAAATCGAAATAAAGAAACTATTGATATTTCAATAATAGTAAATAAATCTATTGATTTCATAGGATATTTATTAAAAGCTAATTCTATTAAATTAAATATAAGAAATGATATGAAAATTGATGTTTTTGTATATTTAAATGAAATAGTTCAAGCAATTATAAATATAATAAAAAATGCTTGTGATGCACTGAATGAAAAAAATAATGAAAATAAAGTTATAAATATATCAACTTTAAAAGAGAGTCATTATATTTGTATTATGATAGAAGATAATGCAGGTGGAATACCCAATAATGTTATGGGGAAAATATTTGAGCCATATTTTTCTACAAAAACTAATAAAAATGGAACAGGTTTAGGTTTATATATGTGTAAAACAATAATTGAGCAGCATAGTAATGGTGTGATTAGCGTTGAAAACACAGATATAGGTGCTAAGTTTACCATTAAATTACCATTAGAATAGGAGATAAGTTTGTTATATAAAGATTTTAAAACTAGTATTAAATCATTAGGATTTCTATCAATTGAAGATTTTATAAAATATATAGGTGTTAGGTCAGTAGATGTTTTAGAATGGGAAGAAAAAGATGATATTCCTTATACTGTTTCATTAATTGTTCATTTATTAAAAGGTGAGAAAAATCTTCCTAATGATAGTGCTTTAGATAGTGTTGTTGAAGAGTGTTTACCTTTAGCTTCACTTTTAGAAGAAGCATCATCTTTTCCACATAAACTAGAAGAAATGTTTTTATTGCAAAAACAATTAAATGATTCTACGAATGGAAAAAACTGGGAACTAGGTATCAATAAATTTGGTAAAGATATAAACTGGCTTAGATGTATTCATATGGAGGTTGCAGAGTTGATTGAATCAACTCCATGGAAACACTGGAAAAATATCAATGCGGAACCTGATATGAATAATATTCATGTAGAACTTGTTGACATTTGGCATTTTTTAATGTCTTATATCTTACAAGAAACAAATGTTCCAAGAGCAGTTTCTTTAGTAAATACACATTGTATTTATGAAGCAGTTGAAAATGTAGATGTAAAAGCAATGGTTAAAGAAGCAGAAAAACTATCTTATATCTCACTTGCAATTGAAACTGGTAATATGCCAACATTTTCTGGAATTGAAAGATTTATAGATCAATTCTTCAGGTGTTGTAAAATTTCTGGATTATCTTTTACTTGGTTACAAAAACTTTATATTGGTAAAAATTGTTTAAATAAATTTAGACAAGATAATGGATATAAAGAGGGTTCTTATATTAAAGAATGGAATAGTAGAGAAGATAATGTTGTAATGGTAGAAATTATTAAAACTATGGAAAATGTAAGTTTTGATATATTATATAAAGAATTAACTAAAGAATATAGTAAGTGTAAATAATAGATAAAGATGAAAGCTTAGTAAGTAATTTACTAAGCTTTATTTTTTAAGAATAATCGTTTTTATAATCCACGTAATGAGCAGCATGATTAATTAAACCTTGCTCATCTTCTTGCGTTAGTTGTTTTACAACTTTTGCAGGACTTCCCATAATCAAAGAATTAGGTGGAAATACTTTTCCAGCTGTTACAAGTGAATTAGCTCCTACAATTGAACCTTGTCCAATAACTGCATTATCCAAAATTGTTGCACTCATACCAATTAAACAGTTGTCTTCAATTTTACAACCATGAAGCATAACTTTATGTCCAATTGTTACGTTATCTCCAATAATTGTCTGTGAATCTACATCTGTATGAATCATTGACAAGTCTTGTATATTAGAGTTTTTTCCAATTGTAATTTTATTAACATCAGATCTTAATACACACTGGAACCACACAGATGAATTTTCACCTATAGTAACTTGTCCAATAACATCAGCACTTGGAGCTATCCAAGCACTTGGGTTAATTTGTGGGTAATATTCTTTAAATTTTAAAATCATAAATTTTCCTATTTTGCAGTATATTTTAATATTACAGGTTTAGAATAATTTGGAACTTCATCATAAGTAAAGATAGCATAATACTTATCAATATCTAAAGCACCAAAATCATCAAAAGTATAATCATCCATTCCTGCAAAAAGTTTTTGACCATCATGAGTAGAGTAGGGTTCTCTATATGCATTTTTCATAACTTTAACACCTTTTAAATCCCTATGTTTAGGATTTGTCCAATTGATTTTAATCTTTCCATTTTCTGTAATTAATTGAGCATTCTCAACTTGTGGTAATGCTTCTCTTCTTTTTGGAATATGTTCAATTATAAGTTTAGGACTTAA
Organism: Arcobacter sp.; assembly: GCA_002685075.1. Lineage (GTDB taxonomy): Bacteria > Campylobacterota > Campylobacteria > Campylobacterales > Arcobacteraceae > Poseidonibacter. The sequence continues at coordinate 13,131 of NYWO01000043.1, read as the reverse complement.
TGATAGATTTTTAGTTTCCCATGACACAGTTTTATTTTTATTTGCTTTTTTAGATGAAGTAGGTCTTAAAACAAAAGCTACATCACTTTTTTCTTTAAGCTTTTCATTTAAAGTAATTTCAGAGAAAGTATCAAAAGCAAAGTATTGAGTTTGATTGTTTTTAAGTTCATTTGCACTTACATCATAACCAATATTTTGAATTATTTCTCTATTTACAATACCTTCATAATCTTTATCAATATTTTCATCAACAAATTCTAAATGAAATCTAATATCATCTTTAATATAGATTTTTGTTGAGTTTAGTTCAAAGTATGCTCTTGTAATAAAAGTTTCACTATGTGGAGGCAGCGATGAAATATTAAATTCAAAAGTTGAATAAATTTTACTTCCTTCATCATCATAACCAGAAATTAACTCATCATGTTTAATTCCATCTTTACTTAATGTATATAATGCTTTTGGATATAAAGTAGTAACTGTTGGTTTGATTGTATAAGTAAGTTCAAGTCTTGGTCTATAAGGTAATCCATAACCAAATTTACCATATCCAATATCCCATTGCATCATTTGTCTAGTTCTACCTATGATTAATTCTTTAGGCCCTTCAACTCTTAAAACTACTTTTCCATTTTTTGCAACTTCTTGTAAACATTCACATTCAATTCCCGAAAGTTCCCATGTTCTCCAAATACCTTGCGTAAGTTTATCAGATGATGTAGGTCTTCCAATATATTGTAATATTTTCATATTATTAACATCATCAAAATCTGTAAGATCTCCCATAGCATCTTGATCAACAATTCCTATATTCCATTCACCATATTTTTCAATTGTAGTAGAAACTCTATTTATAGGATAAAGATTTACATTTGCCGATTTAATAATTGCATCTTCAGGAAGTGATGATACATTTATTGTAACAATTGCATATGAAACACCTTTATTTTCATCAACTCCAACAAATAAAGAGTTAATACCAAAATGTTTTGCATTGTCATTAATATTCTCAGCTACATAACCAGTTTCTTTTGAGTTTGCATAATATGTTCTTGAAAATTCATCATATTCAGGATCAGTTCTAAGTGCAATTTGTGGATAAAAAGGTGACTTTTGATTAGTTTTTTTATTTACAGCTCTTATATTATAAAAATAATCTTTATTACTTTGTAGATTAATATCACTAAATTCTAAGTTTTGTGTACTACCAATTAAGTTTGAGCTATTACAAAATGATTTATTTTTTAAACTTCTATATATCTCAAAGAATACATCTTCTTTACTAGAATATTCCCATTTTAAATTTGCATGATTTGAACCAATTTCTGTAATTTCAAAAGAATCAACTCTTTTAATTTTATTGTTTTTATCATAATTAGGAACTTCTTTAACAGCTGCTAATAAAGCAGGAATATGTTCTCTTAAATGTTCATCCATATCATCCATATAATCAGAAATATTTCTTGTACCAACTTCAACTACACTTGCGATAATTCCACGTGAGTGATAAAATTCTCTACCTGATCCAGAAATAAGTTTTGTAGGTGGTTTCCCTTGATGAATTCCATACTCTCGGCCTGAAATCTTTTTTATCTCTTCTGCCATATTTGCACATAAAGTATTCATATCTGTTGTATCAATAGTATCTTCATGTCTAAAATCATGTGCAGGGAAAAATACATTTCCCTGTGAGTGATAATCTAAAGCAATTGAAATATTTTCATGAGCTTCAACAAAATCTCTTAATGCTCTTGTTTCAGGTTCAGAAAATGGCTCAGGACCTCCATATACATTTGATGAAGGAACTGAAGACTTTACATAACCTATTGGAAAGTTTCTATTTAAATCAACTCCATATGTTCCATCTGCATTAACCCGTCTATTTTTTCTCCAAAAAGAAAAGTGATTTTTTGAGTATTCATATCCATCAGGATTTGCACAAGGAACCATATAAATAGTCGCATTTTCTAAGTATGATTGAATAATAGGATCATTCTCATAGTTTTCTAATACGTATCTAGCAAACTCTATTGCTACTTCATGTCCTACCCATTCTCTTGCATGTATAGTACCTGTAAAAAAAAGTGCAGGTCTAGTATGCGCAGTTTTAATATCTTTAGAAATTGTAATTAAATTAATATCTCTTTTTTCCCAAGTTTTTCCAATCGACTCTAATTTTATGTATTTAGAGTATCTATTTTCTAAATCTTTAAAAATATCTGTAGACTCATTATATGACCTATAAAGTTGTTTCAAAAATTACTCTCCTATTTTTAATCTAGATTTTAATTGAGTAAATTTACTTTTACCAATCCCTTCAATATCTTTTAATTGGTCTAAATCTTTAAATTCTTCAATTTTCTCTTTAAATTCTAAAATGATTCTTGCAAGTTTAGCACCAATACCTTTTATTTTCTTTAAAGTGTTTTCATCAGCATTATTAATATCAACTCTCATATCAGCAACATTTTCATTCCAAGTTTTAATCATTTGTTCATCAATAGATTCTAACTCTAATAAATCACTTGCATCTGTAATTGTATTATTTTCTTTAAATTCCATAATCTCAATAGCTAATTCCTCTTCCATTGCATGAAGTGTCATTAAATCTGTTAAAGATGCATAATTTAGATTTATCTTATTTGTTGATGCATCTTTGATAATATCATTAGTTTGTATATCTTCAAGTTGTACATACTGAGGTAGTTTTTCATAAGAATATTCTTCTGGATAATCACTAGGATCATTTAACAAAGTTTTTTCCATATCAAAAGTATCATCTTTTTCATTTATAAAAAAAGCACCATCACAAGATGGTTTATATTTACTAAATCCAATATGTCTCATAGTTCTTAATAATGATGGATCAATTTTACCTAGTTCTTCCCATGAATATAAAGGAACATGAGGCATTTTAAACTTACCATTTGAAAAATCCCACATTAAATATTGACAAATCCAATCTCTAATATAAGGGAAAGCTGCAAATGCAGTTGCACACTCTAAAATATAAGGTTTATCATCATTTGCATCAATAGCAATATCACAAGCCCAATATTCTGCTTTTGCAGCCTTAGATGCTTTTACAGCTAATTCAAGTGCATTCATAGGAACATTCTCATAAGACATTGTTCCACCTTGAGAAGTGTTTGTAATCCATTCTCCTTCACCTGAAAATCTCCAAAATGCACAAACTGGTTTATGACCTATTAGCATTACTCTTAAATCACCTGAGTATTTTAAGTCAATACCATTTTGAGTATAAATAGGGTCATATTTTTCTTTTTCTAATAAAGTATGAGCTTCTTTAAAATCATCAGCTTTATGAACATAATAACCACCATAATTTGAAGGTCCATAAGACTTTTTAATAATTTGTGGATATGTTGCTTCATTTTTTAAATATTCATAAGCTTTTTCTTTATTTTCATGAAAAATCTTTGTTTTAGGAATTGCAATACCATGTTTCTCACAAAATAATGTTACATTCTCTTTGGATTTATTTGGAAATTGTGTTTCTAGTGATGGAACAAATCTAACATTTGGAAGTTCATTTGAGATTTCTCTAAATGTTTCATAAGCTGTTGCAGGAATATTTCCAATTAATACTTCAATCTTTTTAGCTCTAACTTCATTGATAAATCTTTGTTTATCTTTCCCCCAGTGATATGTAACCGTCTCAATCTTATTTGGCCATCCTTTAAAGTTTGAATGGTCAAAAAATCTTAAAACATAATCCATATATAAAAAACCTAACTTTGGTAACTTGCTCATTTTTTTCCTTTTGTAATAATTTATTTTTTTGTTTTTCTATCTATTAAATCTACTATTAAATCAATTTTTTTATCATTAAAATTTAATCCCATCTTTTCTTGTTCTGGTGTTGCAAATGCAGGAATACCATTAACTTCAAGAACTACATACTCTTCTTTTTTCCTATCATAAATAATATCTACACCTGATATATCTAAACCTGTCACTTTTGTTGCTTTTAATGCTAGATCTATTACTTCTTGATTTGGTTCTCTCATAAAAACGCTTCCACCACTAGTTACATTTGTACGCCAATCACTTCCTGAAGCTTTTCTTCCATAACATCCTACAAACTTATTATCTACAATATCTACTCTATAATCAGTATTATCATAATCAATAAATTTTTCTACATAAAAATATCTTAAATCCATTTGATTTAAAAATGGCATTACCATATCTAATGTTTCTTGATTTTCAATTTTTGTAAGTCCAACACCACCCCAACCATCAGTTGGTTTATATACCATTTTATTCCATTTTTTCATTATTGTTCTTAAATGATGAGTATCATCTCTATGACATAATTTGTAATCAGCTGTTTGAACATTATTTTGTCTTAAGATATAAGAAGTTTGAAATTTATCTTCAGATAATTCAAAAGCTTCAAAAGAGTTTATCATAGGAATTACACGATTTAATGCTTTTGCTAAATAAACTTGGTATTGAGTTTGTTCCCCTGCATTATATGAAAAAAACAGATCTAATTTATCAATTTTTTTATCTTCCCAAATAATATGACTATTTTTAGCAACCGCATCTCTTAAGTTTATGCCAGAAGTAACTTTTATATCTCTTTCATTTAATTTAGTAATAATTTTTTTTTGAATTTCATTACCACCACCATTTTGGTATAACCACATTCCAATTTTTCTTTTACTCATAAAATACTCTCCTTAAAATTATAATACTACTTTTGAAAAAAATTCAAAATACCTGTCATCATTTTAATTCTATGTTCAAAACTTTTTTTAGAAGCTCTTTCCTTTTTAGTATGATCACCATCTCCAAATGGACCAAATCCATCAATAGTAGTTACTCCACAACTTGAAACATGATTTGCATCACTCACTCCACCTCTTTTTTCAGTAAGAATTGAAGTTTGGGTAATCACTTCAATTTGCTTAATAAGAGTTGCTTGATTTTCATTTGCTTCCATTACATCTCTTTGTATTAAACCACTAAGAGTAGATGTAGTACCTTTAATATAAGAAGTATTAGTAATTTCAGCTAATGAAGATAGTAATCTATCTCTTTCTTGATTTGTTGTATATCTAATTTCTAATAACATTTCACATTTAGGAGATATTGTATTTGCACCAATTCCACCTTCTATTTTTCCAACATTTACAGTTGTTCCTAAATCTAAATTAGTTAATTTTGAAAGCTCTTGTAATTTATATGAAGCTTCTAAGTTCGCATCAATACCTTTTAAGTATGAAGTTCCAGCATGTGATGGAACACCTTGTACTGATATGGTAAAAGTTCCAACACCTTTTCTTCCAGTTACTACTTCCAGATTAGGACCTGCTGCTTCAAAAACAAAACAATAATCGTAATTTTTTGCTATATCTAAAGTTACATGTTTTGAATCATCACTTCCACTTTCTTCATCAGAAACTAATAGAAAATCAATATTACTAATACTTTTATTCTCATTATAGATATTTCTAAGTGATTGTAAAGCTACAATATTTCCACCCTTCATATCACAAACACCTGGACCATAAACCCAATCTTTATCTTCAGTAAAACCTTCAAAAGTTCCTGCAGGAAACACTGTATCATTATGACCTAATAGTAAAATATTTTTTAGATTATCTTTTCTTTGTGTGGTGAAAAGTTGGTGATCCCCAATTTCATCTCTTTTATAAGTAGTTTCATTAAAACCTAATTCTTTAAGCCAAGTAGACATGATTTGGCCAACAGCATCAACACCTTTTTTATTTTTTGTGTAAGAGTTAATATTTATGATTTTTTCTAGATCTTCTAAGTATTTCATCATTTAATCCAATATATAGACATATTTGTAATGAAATTTTACATAAGAATAGTAGCAATACTCAAGCCATACAGAATTATATAAAATTTATAATTATATTATATCAAAAAGATATCTTAAATGAATAGTAAAATGTATATAAAATAGTCTAATTTGTTAATTTATATACAAATTATATATTAGTTAGATTATTGTAATTAACCAAATTGTTTATTCTAAGGTTTAATTTATACGTTTTACACTAAAATTCCCGAACTCTCGGGGTGCTATACTATTAAAGTTTAGCTGAGAATAGTAAATGCTTACTTAACCCGTTGAACTTGAACTGGATAATACCAGCGTAGGGAAGAGTAATACTTTAATTTAAATATTCATTTATTTTTTATTTTAATTTTATTCTCTTTCCTTTTTAATATTTTAAGGAAATATAATGAAATCTAACATTTTAAGCGTATTGATGATTACATCATCCGCAACACTAAGCACAACTGCAATTGCTGAAGAAACTATTACTCTTGATCCTATTGTTATTGGAGCTGATTTTAGAGAAAAAAAACTATCACAAACAAGTAATAGTGTTACTGTAATAGGAGAAGACGAAGTTTATGATAAAGCGTCAAAATCTTTTGTTGAAACTTTAGCATCTACACCAAATGTAAACTTTTCATCAGGTGCTTCAAAAGCAAAATATATCCAAATTAGAGGAATAGGTGAACGAAGTCAATTTGATACCCCTGTTAATCCATCTGTTGGTGTAATATTAGATGGTATTGATTATTCTCAAAGTACTTTAGGATTAAATCTTTTTGATGTTAAACAAGTAGAAGTTCTAAGAGGTCCTCAAGGTACTACTTTTGGTGCAAATGGAATGGCAGGCGTTATAAATGTGCAAAGCAATGAACCAACAAATGATACTGGTGGACGTATTGAAACTACAATAGGAAACTATAATAGTAAGGCAGTTGGTATTATGATTAATGCTCCTATAATCGAAAATAAATTACTTTCAAGATTTTCTTTATATAAAAATACTAGTGATGGATATATGAAAAATATCTATTTAGGACGTGATGATACAAATAATATTGATGAATTAACTGCAAAAGCACATTTACGATGGTTAGTATCAGATGATCATCAATTAGATCTTAATATAAACCATACAAATATTAATAATGGATATGATGCATGGACATATAATAGTACAAGAAATTCATATTCAGATCAACCGGGAAAAGATAAAGAGGACTCTAATTCTTTTTCATTAAAATCAACATATAAAATTAATTCAAAAATGCATTTAATCACTTCTCTTAGTCATAGTAAGTCTGATTTAGAATATAGTTATGATGAAGATTGGTATAATAATAATGTAAATGTTTGGAGTTCATTTAAAGAATATAATAGAGATAGAAAACAAACAGATATTGATATTAGATTAGTTTCAGATAAAGATGGTCGTATTTTTAATGGAAAAACTGATTGGACGATAGGAACTTATTATAAAAACTATAATGAGAAAATGAATGAAGACGGTACTTTTGATAGTAATTACAAAACTAAAAATAAAGCTATTTATGGACAATTAGATACACACTTAACAGATAAATTAACTTTTATTTCAGGATTAAGAGTTGAGAAATGGGAATCAGATTATAGTGATAGTGCAAATATTAATATAGATACTGATGAAGTTCTATATGGTGGTAAACTGGGATTAAATTATCAAGCTACATCAAATAGTCTTTATTATACAACTCTTTCAAAAGGATATAAGCCAGGAGGTGTAAATTCTGTTAGCAGACTAGCTATTAATCAAAAAAAGTATGAAACTGAGGCCTTATGGAATCTAGATTTAGGTGTAAACTCTAGCCACTTTGATAATATGCTAAAAAGTAGACTTAACTTTTTCTATGGAAAAAGAAAAGATCAGCAAGTAAAAGATTATCTTGATCGTATAAATCCTTGGGATTCTTGGGATGAATATCTAACTAATGCAGGGAAGAGTACATATTATGGGCTAGAATCTCAACTTAATTATTATCCAAATGATGTTTTACATATTCATACAAGCGTAGGTTTATTAAAATCTAAGTTTGATGAATACAAAATAGATAGATATGATATGACAGGACGAGCACCAGCTAATTCACCTATTTATCAGTATAATGTTGGTTTTGATTATTTTTTCTTTGATGCATGGACATTTAAAGCGAATGTTGAAGGAAAAGGATCTGCATATTTTTCTGATAGTCACAATGAAAAATCAGCTTCATATGAACTTTTTAACACAAGTTTAGAATATACTGATGGTGCATTTACAATATCTTCATGGGTTAGAAATATTACAGATAAAGAGTATGAAGTACGTGGATTTTATTTTGGAAACAATCCCACAAATGGATGGGCAGATGAACTTTATACACAGTCAGGTGCGCCAAGAACAATTGGATTAACACTTTCTTATGATTTCTAGTAAGTGAATTATTTGAGAGAAAACAAAAAAGACTAAGTAATAGTCTTTTTTGTTAAGTTTTATATTTTATAAGTGATAATATTTTTTATTTTGTCCAGCAATAATAAATCTTAATGCATTAAGTCTAATAAACCCTTCTGCATCTTTTTGATTATATACTTCATCTTCTTCAAAAGTCGAGTGAGCTTCAGAGAATAATGATTTTTTAGATTCACGACCTACAACAATAACATTACCTTTATAAAGTTTTAGTCTAACTGTACCTTCTACATCTTTTTGAGTAGAATCAATTGCAGCTTGCATCATTTCTCTCTCAGGTGAGAACCAGTAACCTTGATAAATTAATTTTGCATATTTAGGCATTAACTCATCTTTTAAGTGTGCAGCTTCTCTATCTAAAGTAATTGATTCAATTGCTCTATGAGCTTTTAACATAATAGTTCCACCTGGAGTTTCATAACAACCTCTAGCTTTCATACCAACATATCTATTTTCTACAATATCTATTCTTCCAATACCATGTTTATTTCCATATTCATTTAGTGTTCTAAGAATTGTAGCTGGTGACATTTCTTTATCGTTAATAGATATAGGATCACCATTTTTATATCCAATAGTAATATATTCAGCTTCATCTGGAGCATTTTCAGGTGAAACTGACCATAACCACATAGATTCTTCAGGTTCAGCATTTGGATTTTCTAAACTTAAACCTTCGTATGAAATATGTAAAAGGTTAGCATCCATAGAATATGGACTAACTGCTGGGTTACCATCTTCATCTAAATGCTTTTTATCAATAGTAATGCCATGATTAGCTGCATATGCAAGTAATTTTTCTCTAGAATTTAAATCCCATTCTCTCCAAGGAGCAATTACAGTAATATCTGGATTTAATCCTAAGTATCCAAGTTCAAATCTAACTTGATCATTACCTTTTCCAGTTGCTCCATGAGAAACTGCATCTGCTCCCATTTTTTTAGCAATTTCAATTTGTTTTTTTGAAATTAAAGGACGCGCAATTGAAGTACCTAATAAATATTCACCTTCATAAATTGCATTTGCTCTAAACATTGGGAATACATAATCTTTTACAAACTCTTCTTGAATATCTAATATAAATATATTTTCAGGTTTAATACCCATTGCAAGTGCTTTTTCTCTTGCTGGTTCAACTTCTTCACCTTGACCTAAGTCAGCTGTAAATGTAATAACTTCCGCATTATATTCATCTTGAAGCCATTTTAATATAACTGAAGTATCAAGCCCACCACTGTAAGCTAGAACTACTTTTTTAACATCTTTTTTACTCATAAATTTATCCTATGATTATCATTATTTTTAAGGCTTCAATTTTATCTAAAATTAGCTATAATCTTAATTATGAGAATAGATAAATTTTTAAACGCAGTTAATATTACAAAAAGAAGAGCAGTTGCTGAAGATATGTTAGAGCATAAAGTAGTTTTTATAAACAATCTTGCAGTTAAAAAAGCAAAAGAAGTAAAACTTGGAGATATTATAGAAATTAGATATCTTGAAAGAAGTGATAAATTTAAAGTATTACAGATACCAAGCGTAAAATCAACACCAAAATCTAAAATGGCAGAATACGTAGAAAAGATAGAAGGATAATTATAATGTTTAACACAGCAAAAATGAAATTTGATGATATCTTTGAAAATAGATTACCACAAGAAGAAGTAAAAGAATACTTAATTGAGTTATATGAAAGAGGAGAAACAGCTGCAGAAATTGCTGGAGCTGCAAGTGCAATGAGAGATCATCTTATTCCTTTACCAATTCATTATGATTTAAAAGAAAAAATTATTGATAACTGTGGAACGGGTGGTGATAAGTCTAACTCTTTTAATATTTCAACTACAGTTTCAATTCTTTTATCTGCATGTGGTTCATATGTTGCTAAGCATGGGAATAGAAGTATTACTAGTAAATCTGGAAGTGCAGATATGCTAGAAGCATTAAATATTAATCTTAATTTATCTTTAGAGAATTCAGCAAAGATGTTAGAAGAAACTGGCTTTACATTTATGTTTGCACAAAATCATCATCCTGCAATGAAATATATCATGCCTGTTAGAAAAAGTATTCCACATAGAACTATTTTTAATATTCTTGGTCCCTTATCCAATCCTGCAACTGTATCAAAACAATTAATTGGTGTATTTGATAAGTCATATATTAATAAGATTGCATATGCTTTAGATATGTTAGAAACAAAAAGATCAATAATTGTTTCATCAAATGATGGAATGGATGAAATTTCTATATCAGATATTTCTTTTGGATCATCATTATTTAATGGCAAAATTGAAGATTTTGAAATCAATCCTGAAAATTATGGATTAAAATTTGCCCCTAAAGAAGAAATTGTAGGTGGTGATGCTAGCTTTAATGCAAATATAACAAGAGAACTTTTATCAAATAAGCTAATAGGTGCAAAACTTGATATTGTTCTAATAAATACAGCAGCAGCATTAATAGTAGATGAAAAAGCTAGAGATTTCCAAGATGGAATTCAAATGGCTAAAGAAGCTATTTTAAATGGTAAAGCAAAAGAAAAACTTGAACAAATTATCAAAGTTTCAAATCAGATATAGGCTTAGTTTTGAAAAAAGAATTTACTTTAGATTTAAAAAATATTAATGTCATAGTTGATGAATTAAAAAATATTATAAATGATGATATTATTGTAATTTTAAGAGGAGATTTAGCAAGTGGAAAAACAACACTTGTTAAAAACTATGTAAAAGCATTAGGCTTAGATGACTTAGTTACATCTCCTACTTTTTCATTACAAAGTGTTTATTCAAATGATATTTATCATTATGATATTTATAATAAAACTTTAGAAGAGTTTATAGCCCTTGGTATGCTAGAAGAGTTTGAAAAAAGTGGCGTACACTTTGTAGAGTGGGGCGATGAAAAATTACAAAATCTTTTAATTGATTATGGCTATAATGTAATTTTAGTAGAAATTGAAAAAAGTGATAATAAAAGGTTATATAAAATAAATGCATAAATTAAAAATTACAGATATAACAAAAGCAATAAAAAAAACACAAATATTACATGGTATTTCATTAGAAGTTAATTCTGGTGAAATTGTTGGTTTATTAGGTCCTAATGGGGCTGGGAAAACTACTACTTTTTATACAGTTTGTGGTTTAGTTAAACCAACATCAGGTGAAGTTTACTTTGATGATAAAGATATTACAAATCTTCCTTTACATAAAAGAGCATTAAGAGGAATAGGTTATTTACCTCAAGAATCTTCTATCTTCAAAGATTTATCTGTTGAAGATAATTTAATGTTAGCGGCTCAAATTATTACAGATGATAAAGCTGAACAACACAAACGAGTAGAAGAGTTACTTGAAGTATTCAATATCGAACCAATTAGACAAAGAAAAGGTGTCTCTTTAAGTGGAGGGGAGAGAAGAAGAACTGAAATTGCTCGTGCTTTAGTTTCTCACCCAAAGTTTTTATTACTAGATGAACCTTTTGCTGGAGTTGATCCAATTGCTGTAAAAGATATTCAAGAGATTATTGCACAATTGACAAAGATTAATATTGGAGTTTTAATTACAGATCATAATGTAAGAGAAACTTTAGAGATTTGTGATAGAGCCTATGTAATGAAAGCAGGAGCTTTACTTGCAAGTGGTACAAGTGAAGAGATTAGACAGGATAAAAAAGTAAGAGAGCATTATTTAGGAGAAAATTTCAACTTCTAGTTCTAAAAAAGTAGTAACTATATCTTAGATACTACTTTATCTCTTCCATTTTCTTTAGCTTCGTATAAAGCCTCATCTGTCCTAGCAATAATACTTTCTTCTGTATCTTTATCATTCATAATAGTAATACCAAAACTTGCTGTTATATTTAATTTCTTGTTTGTTAATGGTTTTTCTGAAATTGAATTTCTAATTTTTTCTGCAACAATTTTGGCTCCTTCAAGATCAGTTTCTGGAAGTAATATAAGGAATTCTTCTCCTCCCCATCTAACTGCCGTATCGTGTTCTCTTACATCTTGCATAATTATTGAAGCAATTTCTTTCAATACTTGATCACCAATTTGGTGTCCATGGGTATCATTTACAACTTTAAAGAAATCTATATCTAATAAAACAAGTGATAAATGGTTATTATATCTAAGACCTCGTCTTATTTCTTTTCCAAATAAAGTATTAAATTTATTTCTATTAAATAAGCCAGTTAGGTTATCATGGGAAGCTTGATATTCTAATAAATTAGATTTTTCTTTTAATTCTGTAACATCAGTTAATGAGATTACAAAATAGTCTATCTTATTATCATAATTGTCAATATTAACAGTGAAAATTCGCTCTTCATTGTTTTTATTTTTAATTTTTACAACTCTATCAACTTCTGGAAGGTTTTTAATATACTTAATCCAACACTCTTGTTTGATTAATAAAGTTCTAGTTACAAAGCCATACTCTTCTTGGAAAAAATCATAAATATTATCAGTCTTTTCTGTAAACTCTTCAATTGAATTAACTTCAAAAAAGTCAAGGAATTTTTTATTTACATTGGTGATAGTTTCATTATTTGTAACAATTACAATATTATCCTGAGCATCAAGAATTGATTTTATTTTTTGGATCTCTTGTTCAACTCTAGTTTCTAAAGAGATATTTAGTTGTTCAAGTTTTCTTTTTAAAATAATAGGTTCAATTGCTTTAATCATACTTTCAACTAGTTGGTATAAATCAATTGGTTTCATAGCATAAGTATTTACACCTACATCAATAGCTTTTTTTAGAAAATTTGGATCATTATGAGCACTTGTAAT
>NYWO01000042.1 GCA_002685075.1 Arcobacter sp. | reverse complement strand
TCAAAAAGGATAAATCATGATTGGAGCACTTTGGACAGGAATCTCAGGATTAGCGTCACAACAAACAGCTTTAGACAATGAGTCAAATAATATTGCAAATGTAAATACAGTAGGTTTTAAATCTTCTAGAATATCTTTCGCAGATCAAATGTATCAAGATAGTATAGGAAAAGGATCTAAAGTATTAGATGCAGAAAAATTATATACTCAAGGGAATCTAAAATTAACAGGTGTATCTTATGATATGGCTCTTAGTGGAGATGGTTTTTTCACCGTTTCTGATAAGAGTGCTAGTGGAACATCAGAAAACTACTATACAAGAGCTGGTAACTTCAGGATGGGTGATAATGGAACATTACAGGATGCAGCTGGAAATGAAGTTCAAGGTTGGGCAATGACTGCACTTGATCCAGATAATGATGTAACTTCAACAAATCCAAATGTAAGTACTTTTACTAATGATTATACAAAGCTTCTTAGTTCTAAAATAATTGAACACTCAAATTATGTTGAAACTATTACAGCAAAAGCATCTGATTATTCTGCAACTGCTATGTCTGATTCTGAGTCAGTATTTTCAGGAGCGGGACTAAAGACAAAATCAGCAAAAATATCTGATGTAGAAGCTGCAATTACTGATTATTCAAATTGGTTACAAAAACTTAAAGAAACACCAGATGGAACATCAGCTTCATCTATAAGTCAAATGACTGAAATAAACTTTAAGACTGGTTCTACTGAGTCTCTTATAACTAAAGAGGGAGATCAAATCTATGCATATGTTAATGGAAATAAAATATCTCAAAGTTATATCTCAGCTACTGCATCAGAAGAGTTTAAAAATTCTTTGATTGATTTTACTTCAAATACTGGAAATTCTGTAATCTCAGGTTCTGGAACTGCTAGTGTTACAAATACTATTACAGTAGAAAACAATACTAGATATGTAATGGATATTGCTGGAACAGAGATATATTATGATTCTGATGACACTGCAACAATAGATGAAATTTTAGATGGTCTAGAAGATGCAATTACGGAGTCATCAATTAGTCCAGCTCCAACTTCAATTACAAAAGATACTGTGAATGATGAAATTGTATTAAATTTTGCAGCGGCTACTACTATTAGTGAAGCAACTTATAAAAGTTCAGTTACTGAATCATATGATGTAGCTGCAAGTAGAATTGAAACATATAAAGCATTAGCTGACAAAATATCAGAAATCCCTGGTTTAGTTGCATATATGGCAAAAGAGGAAAATGGTACTATTAATGATTCTTTAGAAGAAGAAGATTCTTATTCTTTATCAACAGATAATATTGATATGTACAAAGGAATAATTCAAATCAAATCATTAATTCCTGGTGAAGAGTTTACAATTTCAGAAATTGGTGAAATATCAGGAAGTAGTACTACTCAAGGACAAGTAAGAACTAGTGTATATGCAAGTGCGGGAAGTGGAACTGGTGCATTAGAGTCTTCAAGAGATGCTCTAGCAGAGTTGATTACAGGGAAACAACAAGATGTATACGCAGAGAGTGACTTGGACTTAGACACAATAGTATCTCCAGCTACTACTATAAATTATGAATTTAATATAAATATATATGATAAAGAGAAAAGTACAACTATCCCTGTTCCAAACGATGGGAGTGCAATTCCTCAAGCTGCACCTATAAGTTTTGCTGCAGGGTCGATAGACGATTTTGTAACTACAATAAACACAGATGCTAACTTAAATAAATATATAGAGGCATCAAATTTAAACGGTAACTTAGTTATAACAACAACTGATTCAAACTATGAAGTTGATTTTAGTACAACTTTAAAAAATGCTGATAATAATGAACCTTTAGAAAAAGATAATGATTTAAGTGGAAGAGCAGGTGCAGGTGCTGAGTTTATTGAGATGGTTACTACCGTGAATCAAACTTCTTCTCAAGATTCTCTTCAATTAAGACTTGATACTTTAGGTATTTCAGATTCTGCATTTGGAGAGTTTTCTGTAGATAGTTCAGGGTTAATTACAATGACACAAGATGGAGCTGAATTTGCAATTGGACAAGCGTCAATTGCTTTATTTAATAACAACATCGGATTAGAAGCTAATGGAGATAACTTACTTGCAAAAACAACTGAATCAGGTGAGCCAATTTATAATTTAAATAATGATAAAGCTGGAACAATAGAAGGTCAAACATTGGAGCTTAGTACTGCTGATTTAAGTGAAAGTTTAGTAAACCTTATGGTTTTCCAAAGAGCTTTTGAAGCAAATGCTAAATCAATCACAACTGCAGATGAAATCTTAACAACTCTTATTGGTTTAAAAAGATAAGACTTAAAGATAATATTTTAAATAAAGTAGGAATACTTCTACTTTATTTATATTAAGATAGGACAAATTTGGAAAATTTTTTATTACTGATAATTATTGGTGTTTTATTACTATATTTCTTTTCAAGTGCAAATGTATATAAGTCACTTTATAAAAAAGTTAATGAAGAAAAAAATCTTGTAGAACAAGAACTTAAAAAACTGGAATCTATTGTTGATAGATATGAGAAACAAGTTAAAACAAGTGCCTCGACTCTTAAAACAAATCATGATAATTTACAAGTTGCAAGAGATGATTTACAACAACTTCGTCTTGAGAATATGAATCAGAAACATCAGATTGAAGACTTAGAGAAACGAAATGAAGAGCTTTATGCTCAAGTTAATACAATGGTTTAGGAAAAAAATTGAAAAAAACTTTAGTATATAAAATAGTTTTGAGCTCTATTTTATTATGTAGTAATTTATATGCTAAAAAAGATTTAATTGAATCTCAACCCGAGATTATATTTCAATTTGACAAGTTAAAAAAATCTCAAGAAAACTTTAGTTTACAAGTTGATTTTAATAAAGCAGTTTTACTTTTAAGTAAAAATGAATATAAAGAATCTATTGAAATCTTTGAAACTACAGCTGAAATACTAGAAGTTCCTTCTTATTTAAACATTGGAATTGCATATTATAAATTAAACTCAATTGATAATGCTATATTATACTTAAATAAAATATATGAAAATGAATTAAATGCAAATGACCATACTTTTTCATATATTTCATCATGCTACTATTTATATCAAATTTCAAAAGATAATAAATACTTAGATACTATAATCAAAGTTACAAGTAAATATAAAAATCTTTCAGAACACTCAAAACGAATGCTCGCTGATACTTATATTATTTTAAAAGAGTATAAAAAGTCTTTAAAAGTTTTAGAATCAATGGAATTTGCCTTAGATTTAAAAAAAGCTTTACTTCATTTAAAATTAAAAAACTATAATCAAGCTAGTATATTTTTAAAAAAAGCAAAAGAAACAACAGTAAATCCAAATGTTTTAAATAAAGTTTTATGGTTTAGTGTTTTTACTGATTTAAAATCAAACAATTTAGAACAACTAAAAGATAATTTAGATTTGGTTAATAAAAATATTAGGACATTTAAAACAAATTTAGAGTTACCTTTAGAAATATATTTTAATAAAAATAAATATACTCCTAAGGACTATTTAGATGCAGTAGTAAATTTAAAAGGTGAGAGAAAAGTAGATTTTATCTATTATTTTGCACCTTTTATTTTTTCAGATACACAAGAAGTTATATATGACTCTGCTAAAGGTTTTCTATTTAATTCAAAAGATAGTATAAATTCTTTAAGTGAAATGGTAGAATACAATGCTAGATTTCTAGATATTGTAAGAGATGATCCCATCTTAAGAGTTGTAAAATTAAAAAAACTTTTAAAAAAAGATACAAAGTCATATGTATATTATAATCTTGGTTTATCATATGCTCAAATAAATGATTTACATAATGCTTATAAATATTTTGAAAAGGCATATAAATTAAATCCTGGAAATAAATTATATGCAAGTATGAGTTTACTTACTGCTAAAAATCTTAAAATAAGAGTAAAAGATAAAGAGTACATAGAAAATACTATAAAGTCTGATAAAGGCTTATATAATTATTTTGGTAAAGAACTTTATAAAATATTTATAAATCCTCAATATAAAACTACTTATAAATTTATATCTTATGAAAATACAGTGTTTTATAAAGCAATAAATTTTTTACAAAAGTTAGAAGTAGGTATTTCTATTACAGATGATTTTTTATTAGAAGAATATCATAAGGATCCCTTGATTTATTTAATTAGATTAGTTCAAAGAAAAAAAAATGAAAATGATTTTTCATATTATTCAAGATTACAAGATAATATACCTTTAACTTTGAATAATAATTTTTTAGAAGGTCCTTTAATTGTTACAAAATATTATGTTGATATTTTAAAAGGTTTGGGTTTATTTGCAAAAGCAGACTTGACAATAAATACAAAACATTCTCCTTCTTATCTTAGAACAAAAGCATTGACAGATTTACATTTTAATGCTTCTGATGAAACAATTAAGATACTAGAATATTTACAAAAAGAGTATAAATTAGAAGATAAGTACTCAATGTATTTAATGGTTGCAGCATTATTAGAATCAGGAAGATACAATGATGCATCTGTTCAAATATCATTAATTAAAGCTATATTAAATGATTCTGGAGCAGACTTTTTAACGGCAGTTCAACTAATTCAGGATTTAAAAATATCAAGTGCAAAACAATACATAAAAGAGCCATATTTGGACTCTTTAATTGACTTTAAACTAATAGGTTTTGATGAATACCTTGAGTCTCTTTAATCTTATTTTATAAAATAAAATAGTTTCTTAAATAATTTATTTATTTTGTGCTATAATATTTAAAATTAGTAACTTTTCTAAAAGGAGATATTATGGAAATAGGTAGAATAGCAGATATTGACAATGCACAAGTAAATAATATTGAAAAAGTTCAAAAAGTTAATAACGTTGATGATAAGAATAAAGTTATTCAAGATGATGAATATAAAAAAACTTTAGGTAGTGAACAAATCTTAGCTAAGAATGAAGTTATATTGGACAATGTTAAGTTTGGTTATAACAAAAATTCAAAAGATTTTTTTATTAAAATTACAAGAGCAGAAGCTGAATACAAGTATCCAACAGAAGATATGATGAAAGTAAAAGCTTTTATTTTACAAGAATTAGAAAATAGAAAATAAGGGTTAAATAATTGGCATCAGATTTATCTAACATATTTAAAGATGAATTATCTAATACATTAGAACAACTTTTATCAAAAAGTTCACAAGTTGAATCAGTAAGTGAACTTAATGCTGAAAGATTTAGTTCTACTCAGGTAATTGAAGGTTCAGTTAAATTTGAATTTAAAGACATTACTTCAACATGGAATTTTTATATTCCAACTATAAGTGCAACTAAATTTGAATACTTTATGCTCGGTGGAATGGGTGATTTAAAAGAACATATTGATGATGAAATCACTGATGCAGTAAATGAAATAATTTCTAATATTTGTGGAAGTTTTTGTACATCCGTTAATGCGCAAGGTTTTTCGGATGTTTCTTCAATAAAGTCAGAAGTTAAAAGTTCTACTATTTTAGAAGGTGAAGTTTTATCTTCAAAAAATAATACTTATGAATTTACTCTCTCTCTTGATGAAGATAAACTGCCAGTTATCATCTCTTTTGATGAAATAATATTACCATATTTCTCAATTATTACAGGGAAAAAATCTGAACCAACAACTATTACTCCTTCTTCTGAAGTAAATACACAAAAAGAAGTAAAAGAAGATAAATCAGTAAAAACAACAAATATTCAAACTCCTAAAAACCTAGAGCTTTTATATAATGTAAAGTTAAAATTAAGTGTGAGATTAGGAACAAAAGTAGTATTATTAAAAGATATTTTAAGTTGGGATATTGGTGAAATAATTGAACTTGAACAAATGGTTAATGAACCCTTAGAAATTTTAATTAATGGAATTAAAATAGGTGAAGGTGAAGCTGTTATTGTTGAAGGAAAGTTTGGCCTTAAAATTAAAAGTATTGGTAATGATAAATTGAAATTTAACCAAATAGGATTATAGTTTATGGATAAGAGTACAGCAGGTGGTTTAGGTGGAGGTTGGGCTCTTGTTGCCCTAGCTATTATTCTAGGTGGTGTTGGTTTTGGACCATATATTGATGTACCTTCTGTAATAATTGTTATTGGAGGAACTATAGCTGTAACGGCGGGACAATTTGAAGCTTCAGATTTAAAAAGAGTAACTCCTGCAATAAAAGTTGCTTTTAATGAAGTTACAGTTGAACCTTTACCTGAGTTAGTTGAAAAAATAACATTCTATGCTACTGAAATTAAAAAACATGGTGTTATGCAGATTGAAAAGAAAGTAATGGAAGAGACTAATCCTTTTTTTAAAGAAGCATTTCAACTTTTAGTTGATGGTACTAAAGCAGAAGTTCTAACACCATTATTAGAAACTAAATTAGAACACATGGGTAAAAGACACGGTCGTATGATAGCAATGTTTGGTAATATTGGTGGAACAGCTGGTGCTATGGGAATGATTGGAACACTTGTTGGATTAGTTGCAATGCTTGCTAACTTATCAGATCCTGCTGCAGTTGGACCTGCAATGGCAGTTGCTTTATTAACAACAATGTATGGAGCTTTAGTTGGTACATTATTTGCAGGAATTATTGAGAGTAAACTTAAGCAAAAGCATGATAAAGAAGTTGATGCATGTGAAGTAATTATTTTAGGTGCATCAATGATTGCAGCAGAAGAATCAATTGGTAATATTAAAATGCAGTTAAATTCAATTTTAACTGATGTTGAAGAGTAAGAGTTATAAATTATGGCAAAAGATAAATGTCCTGAATGTGAGAAATGTTTACCCGGTTGGTTAGTTCAATTTGGTGATTTAATGTCCCTATTATTAACATTTTTTATTCTTTTATTATCAATGGCTGTAATGGACAAAAAGAAAGTTGAAGAGTATTTTGAAGTAATGAGAAAAGCTATGGGTTTTCTTGATAAAAATACATCAGTTGAAGAACAAACAGAAAAAAACTCAACAGATGATAGTAGTTCAGATTCAGATGATGAAGATGATGCAGAAACTACTGCAGAAGAAGCAGCACAAGAAGTATCTGAATTAATTGCAGAAGTTAATTCAAGTAGTATTAATGAGAGTGAAGAAATTAGTATAGAAAAAGGAAAAAATGAGTTTACTCTTGATATTCCTTCAACTATTATGTTTGATGATGGTGAGTATAACTTAACTAATCCGGCAGCAAAAAGATTTATATCAAAAATTGCAAGAGTAATTAGAACTATGCCTCAAACATTTAATATTGAAATAATCGGACATACTGATACAAATAGAATTAAAAACACTACAATTCCTCGAGATGCTTGGGATATTTCAGCTTTGCGTTCAATTTCAGTTGTAAAAGAATTAATAAAAAATAGAATAGATCCAAGTGTATTAAAAGTATCAGCATATGGTTCTTATCATCCAAAAAGTGATATTGCAGCTGATAATAGAAGAGTAGAAATGAGGTTTTTTGCTCAAGATAATCAAAATGATATTTTAGATGAAGAAAGTTTCTTTGATAGGTTGGAATAATGGAATTAAATAGCACGAATTTAGTAGATGTATCTACTTTACAAAATAAAGATTTTAAAAATATAAAAACAGAAAACTTAGAAGATAAAGAGCTTAGAGAAGTTGCAAATAGTTTTGAGTCATTTTTTTTAAATCAAATTATGGATGTCTCTTTAAAGTCTACAAATATAGCAGGTGAAGGTCCTGGTTCTGATATTATAAAAGGAATGTATTTACAAAATATTGCTGATAGTTCTGCTGGTACTTTTGGAATAAGTAATATGTTGTATGAATTTTTAAGTAAAAATAATAAGTAAGGAAAATTTAATGATAAATGAAATAATACAAAGAATGTCTGAACTTGTTAAAAATTTACAAACGTCTATTGAACTTGATATGCAAGATGTAAAAGATGCTAAACATGAAGCTTTATTAAATAGAAATGATGAAAAACATTATATGATTAATGAAATAACACAGTTAAAAGCTAAACTAAATCAAGAACTAATTGCAAAAATGCAAGAGGGTGTTGATGTAAATATTTATAGAGAAAAAGTAGATGTTTTAGAAGAAGAATTAAAAAATCTTTATGATTTAAATAAAAAACTAGCTTCAATAGTATTACCAGTACAGCAAATGTATAAAGAATTAGTAGAAGAAGTAACTGCTGCTAATGGAGGAAATATATTCAATGTTAAAGCTTAGTTTATTAATTTTTTTTTTAACAACTAATCTTTTTGGAATAAGTGTTCTAATATCAAAAGAGGCAATAGGTTTTAGACAAAAAATAGAACCTTCAAACTTAAGATTAGTAAACATTCAAAAGCTTACAAAAGCTTGTGTTCCTTTAACTTTAAATCAAGTTCAGAATAATGAATATCGAACAACTCATTATATAAATAAAAAAGTAATTATTTGTCAAAATGATGTAGAAATTTATAAAAAAGAGTCTATTATTTTTAACTTTGGTGGACTTCAAATAGAAAAAAATGGAAAACTAATTTATGAAAATGACGATTTTATTCGTATAAAAAAAGAGAATGGTAAAATAGAAAAAATATATAAAGATGGACGACTAAAATGAATATGCTTTCTTTTTTAGGAGAAACACCAACTGTTGCACTTCGTTTAGCACAAGAAGAATGTGGTGAAGATGCAATTGTAATATCAACTAAAAAAATATCAAATGCAAATGAAAATGGTCAAAATATGTATGAAGTTGTTGTGGCAATTGAAGAAGATACAAGTAAAAATAACCATACTTATACAAAACAAGCAATAACTAAAGCTACTCCATCACATAAACCTATGCAAGCTAATGTATATGATTTTAGAGAAGAAATTCTTAAGATGCAAAAAGCATTAGAGCAAGTAAAACAATCTATTTGGGAACCAAAAAGTCAACTATATGATTTAACTATTCCACATGAATTTATTGATATGTATACATTATTTGAAAAAAATGAATTTGATCAAGAAATGACATATACAATTATGAAAAAAACTATCAAACAATTGCCTTTATCACTTAAATCAAATCCAACAAAAATTAATGATTTCTTTAAATTAGTACTAAGACGAATAATACCAATAAAATTTGAAGTGCCTTTACGGAAACATCAACGAAAAATAATTATGATGGTAGGACCAACTGGTGTTGGAAAAACTACTACAATTTCAAAACTAGCAGCTCGTTATGCTTATAAATTAGGTCAAAACTATAAAGTAGGTATAGTAACACTAGATTCATTTAGAGTTGGAGCTATTGAGCAACTACAAGCATATACAAATATTATGAGATTACCTTTAGAAATTGTTAAAAAGCCTGAAGATTTATCAGAGGCACTTTTACGATTAAAAGATTGTAATTATATATTTATAGATACTGCTGGTTCTAGTCAATATGATATTGATAAAATTGAATTAATAAATGAATATCAAAAGAAAGTAGAAGAGCTACCTATTGAAAAGATATTAGTTTTACCTGCAAATGTTAAACAGAGTGATTTACTTGATATTTATACTAATTACTCTAGGTTAAATATTGATTATTTGACTTTTACAAAACTTGATGAAACAAAAAGTTTTGGTAACTTAATATCTTTTGCACACAAAACAAAAAAATCTATTACTTACTTTTCAATTGGTCAAAATGTTCCTGATGATTTAATTGTTTCTGATTCCTCTTTTTTAATAGACTGTTTTATGAAGAACAAATGCGTGAGGAAATAATTATTGTTCAATTCTATTTCTTCTCAAGCTAGTAAGTTAATTAGCTTAACACGTAAAAAAAAACACTTAGATTCAAAGACCAAATTAGTAACAATAACTTCAGGAAAAGGTGGAGTTGGTAAATCAACTTTTACTGCTAACATTGCTTTTTTACTTGCTCAAAGAGGTTTAAAAATAGCAGTTCTTGATGCAGATATTGGTTTAGCTAATATGCAAGTATTATTTAATATAAAGCCTAAAAATACATTTTTTGACTATATAGATGGTAATAAATCATTAAATGAAGTAATTCTAGATACTTCGTATGAAAATATATCTTTACTTGCAGGAAAAAGTGGATATCAATACTCCAATCATTCTAATTCTTTTGTTTTTTCAAGAGTAGTTGAAGACGTTATTTCTTTAGATAAATATGATATTTTACTTATAGATACAGGTGCTGGATTAAATGATTTTGTTAAAGAATTTCTTTCAATTTCAGATAATATAATTGCTTTAACAACAACAGATCCTAGTGCTTTAACTGATGTTTACTCCTTAATGAAAATGTTATCCTTTGAAAAAAAAAGATTAATGTTATGTTTTAACCATACAAAAAATTATAAAATTGGTGAAACTATTGCTAATTCTTTGGTAAATTTAGCTAAGAAAAATAGGTTAAAAGAGGATTTTATGGTAAAATATATAGGTAACGTTTCTACGTCTGCAAATATTTCTACAACTGGAAGGTTAAGAAAACTGTTTACAAAAGAGTTTCTTGAAGATGATTCTACTAAACAACTGCAAGACGTAATAAAATATTTACTAAAAAATATTTATTAAGGTATGGTTAGGTGCAGGCATTTTACATGTTCAATGCTTTATTATTGTTATTAAAAGTTGAGATTTATGGTTGTTGAACGTTTTTCTCAAAATGTAATAAATAGTGGAATTTTCCGTTTATTCATTGCATCAGGCTTTTTTGCTACTGTAATATTTTTTGTGGTTAATGCAGACTTTTACACGCCTCTAGAAATGATTTTTGGTATTATTGGAATAACAATAATTTTAAAAGGCATATCAAATATTATGCTTTCTATGATTATTTCATTTTTTAATTTAGAAAATAAAGAGAATGAATTAAACTTTAAATATAATGAAGAAAAAATTGAATCAATGTTAAGTGAACTTAATGTTCAAGAAATTTTATCTTCTAATAATAAATCCAATGCTAGTTAAGGAATAAAATATGATGAATATATCTTCAATATCAAATGCGATAAGTCCTCTTGATTTAAATAAAAACGAACAAAAAATTAATAATGATAAATCATTTCAAAATATGTTAAATGATGCTATTGGTGAAGTAAATAAAGAACAAGTAGAGGGTTATAAAGCAATGGAAGGTATTGCTACAGGAAAAGTTACAAACTTACAAGAAGCTGTTCAACAAATTGAAGAAGCAGAATTATCTATGAAGTTAGCACTAGAAACTAAAAATAAAGCTGTTAGTGCATATAACAAAATTATGAATATGCAAATATAAGGATAAATTATGGGTTTTTTTGATGGTTATAATGTATCTACTTCAGGAATGAGTGCACAAAGAACTAGAATAAATGTAGTAAGTGCAAATATAGCAAATGCAAAAACAACTCATACACAAGAAGGTGGTCCTTATAAAAAACAACAAGTTATTTTTGAAGATGTATTATTAAACCAAACAAAAAAAATAGGTTCAAATGATATTGAATCTACAAATAATAAAAACACAGCTCCTGAATTAAGAGGTGTTGGTGTTAAAGCTATATTAGATTCTGAATCAAAACCTATTTTAAGGTTTGAGCCGACACATCCTGATGCAAATGAGGAAGGATATGTTGCATATCCAGATATTAATCCTGTTATTGAAATGGTAGATTTAATAGAAGCTATGAGATCTTATGAAGCAAATGTTGCATCGTTTAATACTCATAAAAACATTGATTCTAAAACATTGGATATCTTAAAGGTTTAGATTATGACAAAGCAATTAGATATATTAACTAGTGAAACAAAAAATGTTACAGCAAGCTCTACAAGTGGGAATAAGGAAGTAAAAGAAGAAGCTTCATTATTCGATAAATTATTAGGTGGGACTGTTAAAAACTCATCAAGTGAAAAAGCTGATTTATCATTATCTTCAGCAAGTACAAAAAAAGAAGAAGTTAACAATTCTACAACTACACAAAATATACCAAAAGTAAATAATGATAAAGATTCAATGTCTCAAAAAAGTTCATCTTTACTTGATAGATTAATTCTAGAAACAAAAAAAGATGTAGTGAAAAATACTCAAACATCTCAAGTATCTCAAACATCTCAAACTGTACAACAAGGAACATCTGAATCAAATATAAAATCATTAAAACCTTCAGAAACAAATATAAAAACTGAATTACAAACAAATGAAACAGTAAAGATAGTTGATAATAAAGAAGAGATAAAAAATAGTGATGTAGTAAAAAAAGAAGAAGTAAAAAATTTAGAGACTCCTAGGATAAATCAACAGAAAGAACAGAGTACATCAATACCAACAACACAAACAACTAAAGATTCAAATGAAACAGTAAAGATAGTTG
>NYWO01000041.1 GCA_002685075.1 Arcobacter sp. | reverse complement strand
TATCCTAATATCATATTCGTTCCAACTAAAATTGAGACAATTCCAGCTGTTGTAAATACTCTTTTTATATTTTTTGTACTATTTAAAACATTTTCATTTATATAATTTATAATAAACCCAAAACATATAAACACTAAACTAACCCCTAAAACAAAAGCCATAACCATAGTAAAATCTACACTTTGTGAATTTATAACACCAAGAGTAATAAGCATACCTCTTACACCACCAATTCCCATTAGTGAACCTATAATAAAAGCACTTTTTGTATCTGTTTTTTTATGAGTATGATTTTTTGCAAAACTCAAATGTATATGTTCTTTACCTTCATGCATATGCTTGTCTAAGATGATTTTTTTAGCATTTACAAGATATATCAAATATATTCCCATAGCAATAATTACTGATGAACTTATAATATCTCCATATCCAAGATATGAATCTATTGAAGTAAACTCTTGTAAAACCTTTGCAAAAATAAACAACATTAAACCATGTCCTATTGCAAAGGCAAAAGTAATCAAAAATGTTTTTGTTTTACTTTTTCCAAGTGAAAAGTTGATTATTGCAACGATATGATCAGCTCCAAAAGCATGAAGTACTCCATACCAAAATAAAACTATTAAACCTACTTCCATATTATTGTTTCCCCATATTAAAACTGTTTTTTTCTAAATTTTTTCTATAAATATCCCAAACTTTTAAGACTTTATCTTTTAAAATAGCCATATTCTCACTACTTAAAACGCCAATTATCAGTCTTTTTGATTTAGAATATGTAAAAGTTGAAAACTCTTCTTTTTCTAACTTTTCTAAAAAAGCAACATTATCTATAGTTTTGATATAAACTTTTGCAAAAAGATTTGTTTTGCTACTTTTTCTTTTTATATAGTTTTTTAACTCAATACCTTCAATATCAAACTTTTCTATATATTCACATCTCCCCTCTTCAATAAAAGAGTTTTTTATTTTCATACTAGTAAAATCAAAATCTTCGTAGCTTCGCCCATTACTTAGAATATCAGTATAAAAGAAGGTTGAATCTTTATCAAATTCAAGCCTAAATGTTTGAATAAATTTTGCATCTTTATATAAAATTAGTTCATCATTTAAAAATTCTAAATTCGATTTATTTTTGATTTTAATATCAATATTATTTAGACTAAAATATTTAGAGTTTGAAGGATATATTTTTGTAGCTGATTCTGTTGTAATTATTAGGTTTGAATTATCTAGTTTAAAGTTTGTTTTAATCCTATCTTTTGGAAAAATACCTTCTCCAATATTAAGAAGTTTGATATAGTTTTCCTCATCATTAAATAGATAATATCTAGAGGGAAGATTCAATCTATCTAGTGAAAATTTATCATTTTTAAAATTAAATTTTAAACTCATTTTATAACCCTTATAGAAATATTTTATCAAAAATCATTGTATTAATATTTCTACAGTTGTTTAATTTTTAAACATCTATACAGATAAATGCTGTTTTACAATCTCATCACTTAACTGTGAAATCTCGCCATTAGCAACAACCGAACCTCTATCAATTACATAAAAATCATCACCATGTTTTCTTGCAAATGGTAGTTTTTGCTCTACTAGCATTACTGTCATTTGTTCTTCTTTTGTAAGATAATCAATAACATCACCAATTTGTGCAACAATATTAGGCTGAATTCCTTCACTTGGTTCATCAAGAATTAAAAACTTTGGATCAATACAAAGTGCACGTCCAATTGCTAATTGTTGTTGTTGACCACCTGATAAATCTCCACCTTTTCTATGTGCCATATCTTTTAAAACTGGAAATAAATCATAGATTTTATCAGGAACAGTTTTGATTTTGTTTCTATTTGATAAAACACCAATTTGAAGATTTTCTTCTACTGTTAATTGAGAGAATATTTCTCTTCCTTGAGGAACATAACCAATTGCAATTCCTGCTCTATCAGGAGCGTTTAGTTTTGAGATATCTTGCCCATCATATATTAGTTTTCCACTTGAAATTGGAAGTAATCCCATTATTACTTTTGATAGTGTTGTTTTACCAACACCATTTCTTCCCATTAAACAAGTACATCTACCTTTTTTTATTTCTAAAGTTAAATCCCATAAAGTATGACTTTGTCCGTAAAACTGATTTAATTTATCTATTTGTATCATAATTATTCACCTAAATATACTTTTCGTACTTTTTCGTTATTTTGAATACTTTCCATATTTCCTTCTGCTAGAACTGAACCTTCGTGAAGAACAGTTACTTTTGAAGCAATACTTCTAATAAATTCCATATCATGCTCAACAACAACAACTGCATGTTCTTTTGCTAAATCAGTAAGAATTTGCCCAGTTTTATCAACTTCTTGAGGAGTCATTCCAGCAACTGGTTCATCAACAAGTAATAGCTTTGGATTTTGCATAATAAGCATTCCAATTTCTAGCCATTGTTTTTGTCCATGTGATAAAATTCCAGCTTCTTGATTAAACAATTCTTTAAGTCCAATTAATCCCATAGTTTCTTCAATCTTGTCTTTTTGCTCACCTGAGATTTTTGAAAACAATGTTTTGAAAAACCTCTTATCATCTTGCATTGCAAGTTCTAAGTTTTCAAAAACAGTATTGTTTTGAAAAACTGTTGGTTTTTGGAATTTTCTTCCAATTCCAATTTCAGCAATAGAAGGTTCATCCATTTCTAGTAAATTTACAGCTTCACCAAAAGTAACAGTACCTTCATCAGGTCTTGTTTTTCCTGTTACTACATCCATCATAGTTGATTTTCCTGCACCATTTGCACCAATAATACATCGCAGTTCTCCATAATTAATAGAGAAACTTAAATTATTTAAGGCTTTAAATCCATCAAAACTAACAGTCACACCATCAACTAAAAGTATTCTTTTACCTTTTTTTAACTCACCAATATTATGTGAATTTTCATGATCTAATACTAACATTATGCAAGCTCCTTCTTAGTGTTAAGTTTATCTTTAATATTTGAGATAAGTCCAACAACACCTTTTGGTAAGAATAAAGTTACTAAAACAAACATTCCACCAAGTGCATATAACCAAACTTCTGGTAATGCTGAAGTAAAGTATGAACTTGCGAAGTTCACAATAATTGCTCCAATAATTGCTCCATATAAAGTCCCACGTCCACCAACTGCTACCCAAATAACAAGCTCAATTGAAAATAAAGGTGAGAAAACACCAGGATTAATAATTCCTACTTGTGGCACATATAAAGCACCTGCAATTGCAGCTAATATAGCTGATACAACAAAGATAAATAGTTTATATTGTTCAACTCTATAACCAATGAATCTAACCCTACTTTCTTGATCTCTAATTGACATTACAACACGACCAAGTCTAGAGTTCATAATAAATCTTGCAATTAAATATCCACCTAATAATGCAAAATAAGAGATGATTAATAGTGCAATTCTTGTAGAGTCTTGTGATAAATCAAAACCTAAAATATCTTTAAAATCTGTAAGACCGTTGTTTCCACCAAATCCCATATCATTTCTAAAAAATGCTAACATCAATGCATACGTAAGTGCTTGAGTGATAATTGAAAGATAAACACCTGTAACTCTTGATTTAAATGCTAACCATCCAAATACAAAGGCTAAAAGTGCAGGTACAAACATCACCATTAAGAACATAAACAGTGGATTATCAAAACCATACCAGAACCAAGGTATCTCTTTTAAGTTCATAAATACCATGAAATCAGGTAAATCAGGATTTCCATAAACCCCTCTATCACCTATTTGACGCATTAAATACATACCCATCGCATATCCACCAAGGGCGAAAAATGCTCCATGTCCTAAACTCAATACTCCTAAATAACCCCAAACTAAATCAAGTGCAAGTGCTAAAAGAGCAAATGCTAAATACTTTCCAAGAAGTGTAACTGTAAATGTTGACACGTGAAATATAGAATCTGAAGGAACAGCTAGATTTAAAATAGCTACTAATGCAACTACAATAAATAGTGTCCCTAAAACTATTTTTCCACCTTTATCATTTTCTAAAATTTTTAATATTAATGATTTTCTTTTCATAGTCTAATCCTCTGCATCTCTTCCCTTTTTAGGGAACAGTCCTCTAGGTCTTTTTTGTATAAATAAAATGATAAATACTAAGATAATCACTTTTGCTAAAACCGCACCAGCAACTGGTTCAATAAACTTATTAAACTCACCTAATGTAAATGCTGCAATTAACGTTCCCCATAAATTTCCAACTCCACCAAATACAACAACCATAAATGAATCAACAATATAAGCTTGTCCTAAATTTGGTCCAACATTTGTAAGTTGTGATAAGGCAACACCTGCAACCCCTGCAATTCCTGAACCTAAACCAAATGTAATTGCATCAATCCATGAAGCTTTAATTCCCATTGCTCGTGCTATTTCTCTATTTTGTGAAACAGCTCGTACTTTTAATCCTAATGATGTTTTATTTAAAATATATAAAACAAACAAAAACACAATAATTGAGAAAACCACAATATATAATCTGTTGTATGTAAGTGATAAAGCACTATTAACTTCTAATGCTCCACTCATCCACTCAGGCGTTTTAACTTCTTGATTTAAAGGAGAAAAAACTGTTCTTACAATTTGTTGTAACACTAGTGAAATACCAAATGTTGCAAGTAATGTTTCAAGTGGACGTCCATATAAATGTCTAATCACAAGTCTTTCAATAGCAATTCCCACAAGTCCACTTACAATAAATGCAGCTGGAATTGCAACTATAATTGAATACTCAATTAAATTTGGCATAATTTGTTGAAGTGCATATGTTGTGTAAGCACCAATCATAATAAGCTCACCATGAGCCATATTAATTACTTTCATAACACCAAAAGTAACGGCAAGTCCTATAGCAGCTAGAAGTAAAACAGAACCCATACTTAAACCAAAAAATGCCGTTTCTAGAAACGAATAAAAAGATCTATTTGATTCAATTGAAGCAATTGAAGTGTTTGCTAGTTTTACAAGCTCTTTATCTTCACTATTTGATGAAATACTTTTCAATACTTCTAATGATTTAGGAGATAAATAATCTCCTAATTTTATTATGGCTTGCTTTTGTACTTCACCATCTTTAAATTTTGCACCTAAAGCAGTAACTGCTTCTTCAAGTACCTCTTTTACTTTAGTACTTTTTTCTGTTTGAAGAATTTCATTAATTAATTCTTCATTTTTTATATCAAGATTAGTAAGTAAATTCTTTGCAGAGTTAAATCTAATATCTTCATTTGAAGAAAATAGATTAATTTTTGCAAGAGAACTCTTGATAATACTTCTTAATTTATTATTGATCTTAATCTTTTTAAAATCATATTTTGAAGTAAGTTTTAAATCTTCTTTAGAAAAAATATCAGCAGTTTTATAATCATCTTCAATTTTTTCTTTTATATAAACTATTTGTTTATCACTTTTTGTATAAAGAAGTTCACCTTTTAACAATTTTTGAAATAAAAATTCTAGTTTTTCATCTTTACTATATTTTGAAGTTAGTTCAACAATTGCTTTTTCTTTTGTTTTAAAACTTTTAGTTAGTAATTTAGCTGAGTCTTCTTTTAGAGTGGCTCCAAGTGAAGCACTAAGTATTAAT
>NYWO01000040.1 GCA_002685075.1 Arcobacter sp. | reverse complement strand
TATAGATTATATTGGAGCAGAATTTAAAATTTGTATACCTAATCTATCAACATAAAATAGGACACAAAATTATAAATAGTCTCTTCCTCATCCTCTTATTTTTGGAGCAGTTTTTACTAAAAAATAGTTTGTTCCAAAAAGAGTTGAAATTTGGAACATTCTCCAAAAGTACAGGTTCTTGAACTTACTTTATATCCTATTCATTAAGATAGATTACTATTTCATATATTTTCTAGATAAATAAACTAATAATTATAAAAGAATTGGTATAGAAATGTATTAGATATAATTATAATTTAAGAACATTAGTTATATAATCAGTTTTATTTAAGAGGATTAAAAATGAAACTTATAAAAATACTATTCTCAATAATTTTTATATTTACAATTTCAAATGCTAAAAATGTTGAAACTAATAATAAAAAAATAGCATACATTGTATCTGATATAAGTATCCCTTTTTGGCAAATTATGTCAAAAGGAATTAAAAATAAAGCTTCAAAACTAGGTTATAGTGTTAATGTATATAGCTCAAATAATTTAAGAAAAAATGAAATTGAAAACTTCTCAAAAGCTTTGAAAGACAATATTGAAGGAATTATTATTTCTCCTATAAATTCTGCAACTTCAGTATTCTTATTAAAGCTAGCAAAAAAAGCAAATGTTCCTGTAGTAATTTCTGATATTGGTACAGATTCTGGAGAATATGTTTCATTTATATCTTCAAATAATGAAGATGGAGCATATAAAATAGGTAAAGTGTTAGCAAAAAGAATGATAGAGTTAAATATTCAAGATGGTACAGTTGGTATTGTCTCAATCCCTCAACAAAGAGCTAATGGAAAAGCTAGAACAAATGGTTTTTTAAGAGCAATTAATGAAAATGGAATAAAAAGTGCTGGTCTTGAACAACAAGTTAATTTTTCAAAAAAAGAAACATATGAACTATCAAAAAAATTAATTAAAGAAAATCTAAATATGAAAGCATTGTGGCTTCAAGGTTCAGATAAATATCAAGGTGCTTTAGATGCAATTTCAGATATGAATAAAAAAGATGAAATACTTTTAATATGTTTTGACTCTGAACCTGAATTTCTTGAAATGATACCAAATGAAGAACTTGTAGGAGCTGCAATGCAACAGCCTTTTTTAATGGGTGAAATTGCATTAGAACAACTTGATAATCATTTATCTGGAAAAAATGTTAAAAAGAATATTCAATTAGAAATACTTGCAATATCAAAAGACAATATTGAAAAAGAAATGAAAATCATTAAAAGAAATGTTCTTGGATTAGAAGAATAAAAGGCTAAAAGTGTTACAAACTACTAAAAGTAAATCTCTTTATTATATTTTAGGCATGTCATTTTTTACTATAATTTCCATTATCTTAATTATTCAGTCAACAGTTAATTATATTCATACAAAAGAAGAATTACAAAAAAGTGTAATTAATGATATAAATGTAAGTAGTTTACAACTTGACAAATCCATTACAAAATTTATTGAATCTTATCAAATAACCGAATATGAAAATCTAATAAAAAATGAAATGTATCATAATAGTCTACTAGGCATAGAGATAGAAGATTATCTAACTGGTAAAGTTATGGGAGAAAAAAGCTATAAAACAGGCTTTTATAGAGATAATAAATTAGATAAAATTATACCTTTAGAATTTGAAGACAATAATTATTCATTTGAAAATAATGCTGATTACTTTCATAAAAAAGAGACTCTTTTAGTAAATAGTGATAATGAAATTGTTGGTAAAATGGTGATTTATGCTAATAACTATAATATAGACAAAGAGTTAAAGCAAATTATTATATCTAACATATTTATTAGTTTTATCATTTATACCTTTATCTCTTTGATTTTATACTACTTAATTAAACAAGTACTAATTAATCCTATTAACAAGATTATTACTTCACTTTCATATAAAAAAGATGATGAAATTATCTATAGTAAAATAGATGAACATTCTTCAAAAGAATTCTCTTTTTTATCAAATTCAATTAATAATATGACAAAACAAATACAAATGTTTAATAAAGAGTTAAAAGAAAGTGAATTTAAATGGCAATTTGCAGTTGAAGGTAATGGAGATGGATTATGGGATTGGAATGTAAAAACAAGTGAAGTGTTTTTCTCCAAAAAATGGAAAGAAATGCTCGGTTTTAAAGATGAGGAAATTTCAGGAAATTTTGATGAATGGGAGAAAAGAATTCACCCAGAGGATTTAGAACAAGTATTTAAAGATATTCAAAACCATATGAAAGGTCAAACAAACATATACTTAAATGAACATAGAGTTAAATGTAAAGACGGCTCATATAAATGGATTCTTGATAGAGGAGTTATTGTAGAGAAAAATGAAAAAGGTGAAGCCCTAAGATTTATTGGAACTCATACTGATATAACTCAAAGAAAACTATATGAGAAACAAATGAAACAAGCATTAGCTGTTTTTGAAAATACTCATGAAGGTATTATGATTACAAATTCAAATAATGAGATTCTAAATGTAAACTCTGCTTTTATAAGAACGACAGGATATACACTAGAAGAAGTAATAAATAAAAAACCATCAGTTCTTAAATCATCTCTTTACCCAAATGAATTTTATGAACAAATGTGGAAAGATCTTCAAACGAAAGGTTTTTGGCAAGGAGAAATTACAAACAAAAATAAAAATGGTAAACTTTATGATGAGTATTTAAGTATTAATACTATCAAAAATAAAAATGGTAAAATAGACAATTTTATAGGTATATTCTCTGATATATCAATATTAAAACAACAAGAGAAAATGCTAATGCAACAAGCAAGAACATCAGCAATTGGAGAAATGATAGGGAATATTGCTCACCAATGGAGACAACCTTTATCAGCTATTTCAACAGCATCAACGGGTATGAAGTTACAACTTGAAATGGGGATTAATCCATCTACTGAAGAAAATTTAAATACACTTGAAAAAATAAATGAACAAACACAATATCTATCAACTACAATAGAAGACTTTAGAGGCTTCTTTACTGAAAATATGTCAGATGTTACAGAGTTCGATGTCTCAGAAACGATTGAGAAAGTAGATGAATTAGTAAAAGATGCATTTAAAAACAATTTTATAGAAGTAAAATATGATATTGAAAAAGAAAACTATTTAGAAGCTAATAAAAATCTTTTAATTCAAGCATTAATAAATATATATAATAATGCATTAGATGCTTTAAAAACAAAATCTATTGAAGAAAAGAAACTTATATTTGTAAGTTTAAAGAAAAAAGATTCAAAAATAATTATTAGAATAAAAGATAATGCAGGAGGAGTTCCTTTAGAATTTATAGAAAAAGTTTTTGATCCATATTTCACTACTAAACATCAATCACAAGGTACAGGAATTGGCTTATATATGACACATCAAATTATAAATAAACAGTTACAGGGTACTATATCAGTTACAAATTCTACTTATGAGTATGAAGATAATGAGTATATTGGTGCAGAGTTTATAATTACATTATAAAATGATTAAACTTATACTTAATAGTTGAGTTTAAAATATACTTGGGTTTTATATAGATAGTTATTAAGGTACTTTCTTAAAAAGACTTATATTTGGAACACAAGCACCTCTATTAATTTTCCGTGTTCCACAAAGTTTGTGCCAAGAAGGAGTAACAACTGATGTAGATAACATTTAGGAGGATTACAAATCCGTGCTGTATAGAAGATGGTAGTAGGCCTACCGCAATCGCTATGCAAGTGGAGGTTGAAAACCACCTTAAGGTGCTGTAATAAAGAGTTATGGTGCTGAGCGTTAAGGAAAAGGTCATATAAAATGATCAGGTACGTGATAAAGAGATGAACGGAAGTGAACCACTGATGAAGCCTCGAAAGGATAACTCTGTATCAAAACTGCACATTTACTTTGATGGGCAGGATAACCTGCAAGCAAACTTGCTTAGTGTTGTAGGGATACACGGGGTACAGGTGGCATGAATTTATCATAGGCTTTTATATGGAACTTGGGAAGCTGTCACAATAATGATAAGGGAGAAATCCAAATGGTGAACCCATAAGGATGAGAGTACCAAGGTATTGTACAGTGGCGGATCGATTCGTAGTAGTGATGAACTATCTGTAATGGAGAGGGAGTGAAGGGATCGAATTGTTTAAGGTAAAACATAATAACAACCAGTATTGGGAGGATTACTATGGAGAGAACCAAATCGTTTGCCATAACAAAAAGGCAAGTGTGGGAGGCTTATAAAAAGGTCAAGCGTAATAAAGGAAGTGCAGGTGTTGATAAAGTTGATATAGCAACCTTTGAAGCAAACTTGGAAAATAACCTCTATAAACTGTGGAATAGGCTTTCCTCTGGAAGCTATATACCACCACCAGTGTTGCGGGTAGAAATACCCAAAAGCGATGGAGGTAAGAGAGCACTAGGAATTCCAACGGTAGCAGATCGTGTAGCACAGATGGTTGTAAAAGGGTATCTTGAGCCACTTTTGGAACCTTATTTTCATCAGGACTCCTATGGGTATAGACCTAACAAGTCGGCTCATCAGGCACTAGTGATAACAAAACAGAGGTGTCAACAGTACCCTTACGTACTAGATTTAGATATTAAAGGTTTCTTTGACAATATAGATCATGATTTGATGATGAAAGCAGTTCAAACTCATACGCAAGAGAAATGGGTATTGCTGTATATCAAACGATGGTTGCAAGCTCCTGTGCAAAGTAAGGAAGAATTAATATCTAGAACGAAAGGGACACCGCAAGGTGGTGTGATAAGTCCACTATTGGCAAATCTCTTCTTACACTATGCTTTTGATCTGTGGATGAAGCGAAATTATCCGAGCATTCCATTTGAACGTTATGCCGATGATGCAGTGTGTCATTGCAAAAGTGAATATGAAGCTAAGGAGCTAAAAGTATCTTTGGAAGAGAGAATGGAGGCATGTAAACTGCAACTTCATCCTCAAAAGACAAAAATAGTCTACTGTAAAGATGTACGAAGAAGTGCAGACTATTCACAAGTGAAATTTGATTTTTTAGGATACAGTTTTCAACCAGAAATGATCAAAAATAGACTATATAGTCGTGGAGTACTACGGTTTCTTCCTAGGCCCTCTCAACAAAGTAAAAACAAGATTGCAGCTACTATCAATAGTTGGAAATCACTAAGACACAGTGGAGCAAATCTGATAACACTAGCAAAGATGTTTGGACCTGTACTTAGGGGCTGGATAAACTACTATACGCTCTTTGAACATTACAATATGAGAATCTTCCTAATACGACAATTTGATCAAAGAATTGTCAAATGGGCAAGAAAGAAATATAAAGTCCAAAGTTACACTAAGATGTATAAATGGCTGGAGCGTATTAAAAAGAGTTCACCTGAACTATTCCCACACTGGCCAATCTATTCAAAAACGATTAAACAATAAGAGCCGTGTGATGGGAGACTATCACGCACGGTTCTGTGAGAGCCTTAAGGGGAAGTTCCTTTGGGCTACTCGGCGTTCAAAAAATAAAAATTACAAAATTCCATAAACCTTAAGGGAATATGGAACAAAGAATTTATCTCTTATAACTGTATTTCTAAAGCAATAGGGCAGTGGTCACTTCCCATAACTTCATTTAAAATATATGCATCTTTGATATTATTTTTTAAGTCTTCACTAACATAAAAATAATCAATTCTCCAGCCAACATTATTAGCTCTTGCATTTGCTCTATAAGACCACCACGAATAATGCTCAGGTTCATCACCAATTACATGTCTTAAAGTATCTACATATCCTGCTGACAAGAACTTATCCATCCATTCTCTCTCCATTGGTAAGAATCCAGATGTTTTTTCGTTTGCTTTTGGTCGTGCTAAATCAATTGCTTTATGTGCAGTGTTTACATCTCCACAAACAATGATTGATTTACCTTGTTTTTTTAAGTTTTCACAATGTTCTAAAAATCTATCGTAAAACTCCATTTTATAAGTCAATCTTTCTTCTTTACTTTGTCCATTTGGAAAATATACATTAAAAAATGCGATATCTTTATCTCCTAAAGTAAAGTGAACTTCGTTTATTCTTCCTTCATCTAAAACATCAACACTTGGACAAGTACAAGTGAATGTTGTTTCTATATCTGTAAAAAGTGCTGTTCCACTTCTTCCTTTTATTGCTGATTGTGAACCAAAAAGAGTTTTGTAATTTTTTTCAAAAATTGTTTCAGGAATTTGGTCAACTTGTGATTTTGTTTCTTGAACTCCAAGTAAATCTACGTTTGCTTCATCAATCCATTTTAATGCTTCTTTTTTATCAACTGCTCTAATTCCGTTTACGTTCCATGATATAAATTTATATGTATTCATTTTTAACCTTATTTTTCTTTTTTAGTAGTTTCTTTTTCTATATTTTTTTCTTCTTCTATTAATGCTTTTGGAGCAAGTGGAGAGATAGGTTTATTAATACCCATATTTGATAAAGGACTTATTCCTTTATTTGAAAAGCCATTTTTATTTGTTAACAACTTATCACCTTTCCCTCCATGCATATCTATCTTTCCAGTATTTTCGCCTGTAAATGCATAGTTTGCAAATAGTGAAGTTGAAAGAAATATTACTATTGTTAAAATATATTTCATTTTTATTCCTCTTTCTTATTTTTCTTGTCTTTTAGATTTACTACAATACCATATATTGTAATTATAATCCAAAATACTTCTATAATAAATGATCCTAAATTAAAGTGCACAAAAAGTGAAATTAAAAGTAAAATTGCACCTACTAAGTTTAGTAATTGATATTGTAAAGATTTGATTGTATATTTATTCATTTGCAAAAATAAATAAGCTAGAACAACAAAAAGCATTCCAGCAAATCCTGCCCATTGGTAAATATCCATACACTTCCTTTTTTTAAGATGGGATTATATCTTTTTTTTGAAGAATAAGACTTTAATTAATTAAGAGTAAATAACTATGTATTCTCTAATATGAGAAAATAGTAATTTAACAAAGAGATACTGTATAAAAATTGATAGATTTGTTAAAGGCAAACATGCTAATTTATGACAAAAATCACAATTAAAAAAATATTAGATGAGATAATTAATCTTTTGGTTCTGCTGTTAAAAATTCAAGTATCATGACTACTATTAAAATAAGAAAGAAATCAATTAAAGCATTTCCAAACAAATTATGGCTAAGGTCAGATACAAATTCTATAAAAAAATAAAAACCTGTTGCTGCAATCGATAAAATCCACAGCCAAAGAAAAGAAGCAAAAAAGAAAAAACCTCCTCCTAGTAGTAAATATACACCCATATCTTTATCTTTGTAGTTTAGTATCATAAAAACACCAAATATTAATACTAATAATCCAGTATATCTAATAAGTTTATAATTAAGGCTCTGCTTAAGTTTATTTAGCATTAGTTAATCTCCTTTATAAAATAAATCTTTTTAATTTTAAATAATTTTTAGAATTATATCATTAAAAATATTATTTATCTCTTTATTATCAAGAATACTCACTCAAAAAAAGAGTCAAATATATAAATATTACGAATTGAATAATAAGCGTTTATTTGATATTTTAAAGCAGATTATTTAAAAGGCTTTTTATGAACGAACTCTTACTTGGTTTATTGACATTTTTTACATCAACAGTTGCCGGAGTTGTTGGAATTGGTGGTGGAATGATGCTAATTGCAATTTTACCAGCTTTTTTACCACTTAATGCACTTATTCCAGTACATGGATTAACACAAATGTCAAGTAACTTTTCAAGAGCAGTTTTTGGATATAAAGATGTTCAGTATGAAACAATTCCAAAGTTTTTAATAGGTTCTATTGCAGGTATTGCACTTTTTGCTTCAATATTATCTATGATTTCTTTAGAATATGTTCCTTTATTTATTGGAGTTTATATTTTATTATCTTTATGGTCGAA
This sequence comes from Arcobacter sp., assembly GCA_002685075.1. Lineage (GTDB taxonomy): Bacteria > Campylobacterota > Campylobacteria > Campylobacterales > Arcobacteraceae > Poseidonibacter. The sequence continues at coordinate 614 of NYWO01000040.1, read as the reverse complement.
GAAGTTTAATGATAGAATCAAAAAGTATGAAAACTATTATTTAGTAGGATTTTTACAAACTGGATTATCTATTGTAGTTGGAGCAACGGGTCCTTTAACTATGACTTTACTTTTAAAAGATTATGCAGATAAAGATAAAGTAGTTGCAACTGGTGCTGCTTTAATGAGTATTACTCATATTTTAAAAGTGTTTGTATTTATGTATTTTGGTTTTGTATTTTTTGATTATATTGGAATTATTGTTGCTATGATAATTGGAGCAGTTGCAGGAAGCTATGCTGGAACTAAATTAAGAGATAAGATTGATGGTAAAAAGTTCTTGATGCTTTTAAAAGTTTTATTATCCATTCTTGCAGTTAAAGTCGTTATTGGCGTATTTCTTTGAGAAAGACTTTTTTTCACAGAATATTTACCTCTAAAGAAGCATTACTTTATGTAATGTCTATTTCTATGGTAGTATCTTTTTCTGCATGGATGAGTTTACTTAATAACTTTACAATTGAAGTAGCTTCTTTTGATATGTCAACCCCAAATAGGACACAAAAATAATAATCTATGCAGCCATTTCTAAACGTAACATTTTTTCTTCAAATTCAACTGGTGACATGTAATTA
>NYWO01000039.1 GCA_002685075.1 Arcobacter sp. | reverse complement strand
CTTCAAATGAAGCTATACAATATATTTTTTTTGACATTATCTTATTTGACCTTTTCCATAAATTTTATATTTAAATGTTGTTAAATCACTAATTCCCATAGGACCACGTGAATGAAGTTTATTAGTAGAAATTCCAACTTCAGCGCCTAAACCAAAGGCTCCACCATCTGTAAATCTTGTACTTGCATTTGCATATACACAAGCTGCATCTATATAGTCTAAGAATTTATTTACAACTGTATAATTTTCACTTAAAATTGATTCAGAATGACCTGAGCCATATCTAGCTATATGATCAATTGCTTCATCAACATTTTTAACAACTTTTATATTTAGTATATTTGCTAAATATTCAGTATTATAATCTTCTTCTGTTGCAATTTTTACATCAATATATTTAGCTGTTTCTTCACAACCTTTTAATAAAGTTCCATGTTCAATAAATTCATCGTATAATCCAGGAAGAATATAAGCAGCAATTTCTTCATGTATTAAAAGTGTTTCCATTGAGTTACAAACACCTGGTCTTTGACACTTAGCATTTATTGCAATGTCAATAATTTTATTATGAGCAGCATCTTTATCTACAAAAATATGACATAAACCTTTATCATGTTTAATTACTGGAACTGATGAGTTTTCACTAACATATTTTATTAGTGCTTCTCCACCACGAGGTACTATTAAATCAACATATTTATCTTGTTTAATTAAGTTAGCAACTCCTTCTCTTGTATAATCAGGTAATAAAGAAATAGCTTGCTCTGGTAGTTTATTTTTTGTTAATACTTGTTTTAAAACATTTGCAATTGCTTTATTTGAATAAGCGGCTTCTTTTCCACCTTTTAAAACACAAACATTTCCACTTTTAAAACAAAGTGCTGCTGTATCACTTGTAACATTTGGTCTTGATTCATAAATAATACCAATTACACCAATTGGAACTGTAATTTTTTGGATATTTAACCCATCTTCTGTAATCCAACCTTCAAGAGTTTTTCCAACAGGTTCTTTTTGCTCTGCAATTTGCTTAATAGCAAGAGCCATATCTTCTATTCTTTGCTGTGTTAATAATAATCTATCAAGTAAGGCACTACTTAGATTATTTAATGTTCCCTCACTCATATCTTTATTGTTATGTTCTAATATATAATCGCTATGTGCTATTAAAGCCTGTGCCATTTCTCTTAAAACTCTATTTTTCGTATGAGTATCTAGGTTTGCAATAGTTCGGCTAGTTTTTTTAGCTTCTTCTAAAAATTTTTGCATTTATTCTTCCTATACTTTATTTAGTTAATGTAATTATAGCGAATTTATTTTAAGTGATAATTTAGAATTTTTTAGAGAGTTAATATAAAGAGAGAAACTCTTTATATTTTTACTACATAACGTCCTACTGCTCTTCCAGCAAGTAAAAGTTCATATGCATCTTTAATTTCTTCAAGAGAAATTTCATTTGTAATATTATCTAATGTATCAACTTTCCATTTACTAGCAATTTTTTCCCAAGCTGCTTGTTTCTTTTCAAGTTTACATTCAACTGAGTCAATACCAATAAGCCTTACACCTCTTAAAATAAAAGGGAATACATTTGTATTTAATTCATGTGATGATGTAAGACCACAACAAGTAGCAACTCCATCATATTTAATATATTTTAATGCATTTGCAAGAACATCTCCACCAACTGTATCAACTACACCTACATATTTTTCTCCCATCATTGGTTTTTTTGATTCTTCATTAAAAGTATCTCGAAGTATTACTTCACTTGCACCAATTCTTTTTAAGTAATCGATTTTTTCTTGCTTACCTGAAATTGCTACAACTGAAAATCCGATTTTATTTAATATTGAAACAGCAATAGAACCTACTCCTCCAGTAGCCCCTGTTACTAAAACTTCTCCATCTTCTGGCTTTACACCATTTTCAATTAGTTCATTTATACTTAAAGCTGCAGTTAATCCAGCTGTACCAAATGTCATAATCTCTTTATCACTAATTGCATCAGGAATTCTAGCTACCCATGAGCTTGGTACATTTACAAATTGGGCATGTCCTCCATCTGTATTCATTCCCATATCATAACCAGTTACAAGTACTCTTTCTCCTGCTTTAAATACATTACAATTAGATTCTGCAACAATTCCTGCTACATCAATTCCTGTAACATGAGGAAATTTTCTTGTAACTCCAGGGTTTCCAATTGAACTTAATGCATCTTTATAATTTAATGAAGAGTAAGTTACTTTTATTAGTACTTCATTTTCTCCACATTTTGGCATCGGCACATCTTGAATATCAGATGTAAATTCTCTATCACCAATTTTTTCTACTACAAATGCTTTCATATTTAATTCCTTTTATATTTACTTATGCCAAAAGTTTAGCTAAAATTAAAAATAAGAGCAAGAACTTACTTTTTAGAAAGGTACTATCTAAAAAGATACTATGGAGTTTAGTTATGACAAAAAAAGAGAATATAAAAATAGATAAATGTCCAGTTGAAACTGCAATTGATGGTTTAGCGGGAAAATGGAAAATATTAATTTTATGGTATTTAAAAGATGGAAAAAAAAGATTTAATGAACTTCAAAAGTTACTTCCTAGAACAACACAAAAAATGCTTATTCAAAAGTTAAGAGAATTAGAGGATGATATGATAGTATATAGAGAAGTTTATCCTGTAGTTCCACCAAAGGTTGAATATTCACTAACAGAGTATGGGCAAAGTTTAAGACCTATATTAAAGCAGTTGTATATTTGGGGTGATATTCATAAGAAAAAATTGAATAGGTAAGTTAATTTATTTATTCATAGTTTTTTCTTTTTAATAAGAAATAGATAATTATACTAATTCCAGATGAAGATAAAACGACTGACATTATCATAATCTGATACCTTACAGCAATTAAGGGATCAACTCCTGAAAGTATTTGTCCTGTCATCATACCTGGTAATGATACGAGTCCTACTGCTAGTAATGAGTTGATTTGAGGAATCATACTTGCTTTAAAAGATATAGCTCTAGCTTGAATAAAGTTTTTACTTTTTTTGTATTCCATTTCAAAGCGTTCAATACCTAAAGATAGGCTATTCATTATATTTGCAAATAACATTCCTGCTATTGGTATTACATACTGTGGTATGTAAATATTTTCTAACTTTAATACAAATACTATTATAATAATAAGATGAAGTAATCCTGAGATCCCAAGAGAAGTGAATATTAGTAAATATTCGTATTTTGATTTGTTTTTTATATTTCTTCTTGCTATATATGTAGAGACTAGTATCATAAATATTAGTATAAAAATACCAAGTAAATAGTTTTTATTATCAAAAATATAAAGTAGAATATAACCAATTAGAAGTAATTGGACAATCATTCTTATAGTTGAATTTATTATTTCGTAGCTATCTTTAACCCATGATTTATAAAAATATGAAACAATAATTAAAGGAAATATTAAATATATAAGATTATAAAGCTCTATTGTTTTCATGATTTTTAATAATACCTTAGTGATAATTTAGAACGAAGGTATTATATCTGTTAAGAATTAAGTAGGTCTTTTAAACTATCTTGTGGACTTTTACCCTCTAGTATTAGTTTAACTTCATTTGCAATGGGTGTGTAAATATCATGCTCTTTTGAAAGTTTTGATATTGCTTCTGATGTTTTAACACCTTCAGCAACTTCTCCTAACTCTTCAAGAATTTCATCAAGTTTTTTATTTTTTGTAAGACCTAATCCTACTCTATAATTTCGACTCATTGGAGAACTTGCAGTTAAAAATAAATCCCCTGCTCCACTTAATCCTAGAAAAGTAGCTTCTTTAGCTCCAAAGTTTTTGCCAAATCTATGCATTTCAACTAAACCTCTTGAAATTAATGAAGCTTGTGCATTTTTTCCTAAATATAAACCTTCACAAATACCACTAGCAATTGCTAATACATTTTTATAAGCTCCTGCAACTTCAGCACCTATTACATCAGAACTATAGTAAGTCTTTATAAAAGTAGGAAAGAAAGGACTAAACTCATCATATAATTTCTTTGAAGTAGAATTTAATACTAAAGCACAAGGTAAGCCTTGGATTACTTCAGCAGCAAAAGATGGACCTGAAATAAAGCCAATATTAGAAGGTGGAACATAGTCTGCATAAATTTCATTTAAGAACTCACCTGTATTCGCTTCAATACCTTTTGAGGCAACTAATATTTTTTGGTTTTTAAATACAAAGTTTTCTTGTAACCATGATTTTAATTGCTGTGCTGGAATTGCTATGATTAAATAATCACAATTAAGTGCAGTATTTAAATCTGTAAAGTTTTTAATATCTCTAGCAGTTCTTGAAGTTATGAAAGTTTCTTGCTTTTGTGATAATGCAAAATGAAGTGCTTGTCCCCATTTACCAGCTCCAATTACAGCGATTGTAGGTTTTCTTGTCATTTTCAAGCCTTTGATTTTATAGATATATTAAGTAATAAAACCTATAGCTAAATAGGCTTTATTTGTTTGTTATGAAAGTCTTTGTTTTAATAATTCATTTACTTTGGCAGGATTAGCAGTACCTTTAGACGCTTTCATAGTTTGACCTACAAAGAACCCAAATAGTTTCTCTTTCCCAGCTTTATATTGTTCAACTTTATCTTCATTTGCTGCAATAATACCATCAATGATTTCTAAAATAGCTCCATCATCTGATACTTGTTTTAATCCAAGTTTATCAATTGCAGTTTCAACTTCAACATTATTTTGCATTAAGTAGTCTAATACTTCTTTAGCTGCTTTTCCAGAAATTGTCCCATCTTCAATTGATTTTACAACCTGTGCTAATTTCTTTGCCTGAACTGGAGAGTTTTCTAATGTAATACCTTCAATTAATCTTGATGCTAACTCTACTGTTAACCAAGTAACGGCATTTTTACCTGTAATTCCCTCACTCATCATCTCATCAAAAAAGTTTGCTGTTTCAAGTGATGCAGTAATTACAGATGCATCATATTCTTTAATTCCAAAATCTTTTACAAATCTTTCTTTTTTCTCATCTGGAAGTTCAGGAATTTGTGAATATTTTTCAAACATTTCATCTGTAATAACTACAGGTAAAAGGTCAGGATCTGGGAAGTATCTGTAATCTGCTGCGTCTTCTTTTCCTCTCATAGATCTAGTTTCACCTGTATCTGCATCAAAAAGTCTAGTTTCTTGAACTATCTCAGTATCATGAATACCATCTTCCCAAGCTTCAATATGTCTATTTACTTCATAGTGAATTGCTTTTTCAATAAACTTAAATGAGTTCATATTTTTAATTTCACATCTTGTATTTAGGTTTGTATCACCTTTTGGACGAATAGAGACATTAACATCAGCTCTAAATGAACCTTCTTGCATATTTGCATCACTTATTCCTAAATATCTTACAATTGAGTGAAGTTTTTTAAGATATAAAATAGCTTCTTCAGCTGTTCTCATATCTGGTTCTGAAACGATTTCTAGAAGTGGCGTTCCTGTTCTATTTAAATCTACTAACGATTCATTTGTAGCATGTTTACTTTTACCTGCATCATTTTCTAAATGCGCTCGTGTTACACCAATAGTTTTTTGTCTTCCATCTGGAAAATCAATTACAAGTTCTCCTAGTCCTACAATTGGAACTTCAAATTGTGAGATTTGGTATCCATTTGGTAAATCTGGATAAAAATAGTTTTTTCTATTGAAAATAGATTTTCTATTTATTTCTGATTTTAGTGCAGTTCCTAACATAATAGATTTATGAACAGCTTCTTTATTTAATACAGGTAAGGCTCCTGGCAATCCTAAACAAGTTGGACATACATTTGTATTTGGCTCTTCTCCAAAACTTGTTGCACAAGAACAAAACAGTTTAGAACTTGTGTTTAATTGTACGTGAACTTCTAAACCTATAATTACTTCAAACATCTATTTCCTTTCTATCTTATTATTTTTATATCAGCTGTTAATTTTTGTTTTTCAAAAAAATTTTTTAAATATTTTTTTTCTCTTAATGCCATAACTTCATTAAATACTTTATTTTTTACAACTTCAAAATCTAATGTATCAGTACCTTCTTTTTTTAGGATAAAAAGCGCATTATACATTTTATTTGAAGTGAAAATTGGTGTAAAGCTATTTTCATTAGTATTATTTAAAAGATATTGCATTTGTGGGTCTAATTGTTTTACTTCTAGAGTTAAAGGGTTTCTTTGAACATCTTGAGGTACTAGTAATGGACTTTTAATTACTGCTAATAAAGATGACTTTTTATCTGTTAGATACTGTACAACCTCTACTGTTTTTGCAGTTGTATAGTTCTTTTTATTATTTTCATAATGTAATTGCAAATCTTCTTGTGTAGCTATTTTTAATTGACCTTGAACTAATTTTTTTATTAGTTTTTGTCTAGTTACTACATTTTTTGTTTCTTCTTCAAATACAGAATAATCAGGATATTTCTGTCTTACAATTGATTTAAATGCAAAAACATCCATATTGTTTGATCTTGCTAGTTTTTCAACATATTCATTTACATCAAAAATATCAGCTGTTATATTGTTTTTTTGAAGTAATTGCTCATATAAGACTTTATCAACAAGTAAACTAACTGCTTGGCTTTTGTTAATATTTTTTGTAACCATTAATTGGTCAACATCATATAGAGTAATTGGATCATCATTTACAGTAAGTGCAACACCATTAATCACACCAGCAAACGATATACTTGTACATAGTAGAAATGTTAAAAATAATTTATACATTATAATTCCTTCATTTATTAAAACAGATATTTTACCTAAAAAATGGTAAATATCTGTTTTGACTAAAAAAGAATTAAATATTTTTTGCTTTTGTACACTTATTTATCAGATAGAAGATTGAATTATAATCTAATCCTGAATGCTCAGATAATCCAATTTCACATGTTTTTGAAGTAGAGAATGCATATTTTGCATTTTTTATACTTTTTGGTAATTCTCTTAGAGCAGATTTATTTAACTCTGGGAAATTAAATCCTCTATCTCCTGCAAATCCACAACACTTAACATCTGAGGGAATTATTACTTCTTTAGAACACATTGATGCTAATGTTCTAAATTTATCGTCAAGACCCATTTTTCTTGAACTACATGTAGTATGAATAGTAATAGCTTCTTCAATTGGTGTAAACTCTAAATCTTTTGATAAATAATCTAAAGCAAACTCAATTGGTTCATAAAGTTTTATATCACTTTTAAACTTTTCAATCATTGTTTTTGTACAAGGACTCATATCACAAAGTACAGGATATTCTCCATTTTTTGTGGCTTTAAATAAGGCATTTTCAAGTTGAGATGATTTTGTATCTCCTGCTTCTTTAAATCCTTTTGAAGAAAATGGCATTCCACAACAAAGGTTTGGTAAATCTTCAGGGAATATTATTTGGTAACCTGCTTTTTGTAATAGTTCAACTGTTACATCAAATAGTTGTTTCTCTTCAACACTTACATCACTTAATCCCATTGATCTATTTATACATGATGGGAAATAAACCACCTTTTTATCTGAAACTTTTTGTTCAAAATTTGTATTAATTGATATTGGTTTTGGTAATGTTGCATCCCATTTTGCAATTTTTCCTTTTGAAAAATCTCTCATAGTTGCTGTTACTGTTTCCATACTAGCAGTTCCTAGTAGTTTATGAACAACATTTGCACTTCCTAAACCAAATCTCATCCCTTTTAGTGTTAATGAGAAATTATTAGCAATAAAATTCGCTGCTTTTTTTGCACCCGGACTTATTTGCTCAGCTCTTAAATGCTTAGTTAAACTTCCTGTATCAATATTTACAGGACATGAAGATGAACATAAAGAACACGTTGCACATGTTTCTATACCATCATATTGGTAAAGGTCTCTATACTCTTTAGCCTCTTCTTCTCGTCCTAGTCTTTCAAGTCTTGAAATTTCTCTGTTTACAACAATTCTTTGTCTTGGTGTTAATGTAAGGTCATTTGATGGACATGATGGCTCACAGAATCCACACTCAATACATTTATCAACTATTTCATTAGTTGCAGGCATAGATTTTAGATTTTTAAGATGAGCTTCTTGATCATCATTTATAATAAAACCTGGATTTAATAAACCTTTTGGATCAAATAATGTTTTGATTTTTTTCATCATCTCATATGCATCATTTCCCCATTCAACTTCAATGAATGCAGCCATATTTCGTCCAGTACCATGCTCTGCTTTTAAACTTCCTTGATATTTAACTGCAACACTATGAACAACATCATTCATAAAGTCATCATATCTTTTAACTTCTTTTGCATCTGAGAAGTCTTGAGTAAATACAAAGTGGAAGTTTCCTTCTAATGCATGTCCAAATATTAAAGCTTCATTATAATTATGTTTTTTAAATAAATCTTGTAATTCTAGTGTAGCTTCTGCTAAGCATTCAATTGGATAAGCAACATCTTCAATAATAACAGTTGTACCTGTTTCCCTTACGGCTCCAACAGCTGGGAATAAACCTTTTCTTATCTTCCAATATAAAGTATACTCTGTAACATCTTTTGTAAAATAAAGTTCTCTTTCTAAAGTAAACTCTTTTAAAAGGTCTTCAATTTGTGCAGTTTGAATATCAAGTTCTTTATCAGACTTTGCTCTAGTTTCTATTAGTAAAGCAGTAACATTATCATCAAAATATTTGATAAACTCAGGCATTGCAGGATCGTTTTCTATACTTCTTAATCCTGCTCTATCCATTAACTCAACTGCATCAACAGTAATTGTTTTTTCATCTCGTGCTAGTTTTAATTTTGTAACAGCAGAACAGGCTTCTTCAATGTTTCTAAAGTAAATTAAAGCACTTGCTTTATCTTTTAAATCTTCAACTGTATAGTATGTAATTTCTTCAATAAAGGCTAAAGTTCCCTCACTTCCTATTATTAAATGCTCTAGAATTTCAAACTCATCTTGAAAATCTATTAAGGCATTTAGAGAGTAACCACATGTATTCTTAATTTTAAATTTTCTTTCAATTTTTGCACGTAATTCTTCATTTTTTACTGTACTTTGTGCAAACTCTTTTAAGTCTTTTAGAAACTGTTCATGTGTTAATTTAAATGCATTTTTACTCTCAATACATGAAGTATCAAGTTTTGTTCCATCAGCAAATATTAACTTCATAGATTTTAAAGTTTTATAAGAGTTTTGTGAAATACCACAACACATTCCAGAGGCATTATTTGCAGCAATTCCACCAATCATAGCTGCATTAATACTAGCTGGATCTGGACCAATTTTTTTTTGAATATGGAGATAATAAGTTATTTACTTGTTGACCTGTAAGAGCTGGTTGTAGTGAGATATAACTTTTATCATCAGAAATTTTAAAGTCTGTGAATTTTCTAGAAGTTATTATTAAAATAGAATCACTTATAGCTTGTCCTGAAAGTGAAGTCCCCGCTGCTCTAAATGTAATACTTAAGTTTAATTCATTTGATAATTCTATAATATCTTGTACTTCTTGTGCATTATCAGTTTTGATTACAATTTTTGGGATAAGTCTATAAAATGATGCATCTGTACCATAAGCTAAGGTATGTAATTTATCTGTAAAAATATTCTTCTCTGGAACTTTTTTTGTAATTCGATTATAAAAATCTAGGTATTTGCTATCTAACATTTTGAATCCTTTTGTTTTTTCATTATATTTTATTTTATATTATTTTTGGAAAAAGGATAATATTACTCTAGTCTTGGTACTGTGTATATTCTTTGTTGAGGATCATATATAAAAGCAAACATTCTATCTTTACTTTGATATATGATATTAGTAAGTAATTTTTTTATTAATAAATTCATAGGTCTATTTCCTTTAATTTTAAGTAAAAGGGGAAACCCTTTTACTTTTAAATACTATTCTTAAAGGCTTGGATTAATTCCAAAGAACTCTGGATAGAAAGCAATTAGCATTAATACTACAATTTGAATTGCAATAAATGGTAATACTCCTTTATAAATTTGAATAGTTCGTACAGTTGCAGGAACAACCCCTTTTAAGTAGAAGAGGGAGAAACCAAACGGTGGTGTTAAGAATGATGTTTGTAAGTTCATTGCAATTAAAATAGCAAACCAAACAGGATTAATATCTAAGTTCATAGCAATAGGAACTAGAATAGGAACAATAATATATGAAATTTCAACAAAGTCAATAAAGAACCCTAATACTAGAATTGCTAACATTGTAAAGATAATGAATCCCCATTTCTCATCACCTGGTAAACTCATCATAAAGTGTTCAACAATTTCATCTCCACCTGTATAAGTAAATACCATTGAGAATGCTGTTGCACCAATTAAGATACCAAATACCATTGATGTAATTTTAACTGATTCTAAAGATGCTTCTTTAATCATATTAAGAGAGAATGTTTTATAAACAAGTGCAAGTCCTACTGCACCTAAACATCCTACTGCTGATGATTCAGTAGGTGTTGCTACACCTGCAAAAATTGAACCAAGTACTAATAAAATTAGTGTTAATGATGGAATAATATCAATTAAAGCTCTTATTACTTGTTTTGTTTTAGAACCTCTGCTTGGATCTGCTGGAATTGCTGGAGCCATATCTTTATTTATAAAAGAGACTACAACAATATATAAAATATATGCACCAACTAAAGCAAGTCCTGGACCAACTGCTGCTTTAAATAAATCTCCAACAGGAACTTGGAATACATCTCCAAGAATAATTAAAACAATTGAAGGAGGAATAATCTGTCCTAATGTTCCAGAAGCACAAATAGTACCACATGCAAGAGGAGTATTATATTTATATTTCATCATTACAGGAAGTGAAATAACACCCATTGCAACAACAGAAGCACCAACAACACCAGTTGAGGCTGCAAGTAATGCTCCAACTAATACAGTTGAAATAGCAACACCACCTCTAATTTCTCCAAATAAGAATCCCATTGATTCTAATAGTCGCTCCGCAAGACCAGTTTTTTGTAAAACAATACCCATAAAAATAAACATAGGAACTGCCATTAAAATTGTATTTTGCATAATAGACATAATTCTAAATGGCATAAAGTCAAACATTAATAGACCTTCTTCAAAACCGTCTATTAAAGCTACATCAAGTCCATCATCAAAACCAATTTCAATAATACCAGCAATAATTCCAAATAAAACAGAAACAGCTGCAAAAGTAAATGCTACAGGAAAACCAAATAGTAGCATTATAAGTGCAGCGAAAAACATTATAATCCCAACCATTATTTATCTCCTTTATTGTGTAAATCGTCATCTAGTTTATGAACTTCATCAATCATATGATCGATATCTCCGTTTACCATATGTGGTGCTACTGAGTGTAGGCCTTTATAAACATTTAGATTTTTTATAAAAAAACCAATTGATGTAATTATAAGTAAGAAAAATGAGATAGGAATAAGTGATTTAACTAACCATCTATTTGTTAATCCTCCTGGATCACCACTTTGTTCTGCTGATTGATAAGATTCAATTACATAATCAATTGAACCAGTACCTATAAGTAAAGAAATTGGTAAAATAAAAAGTATTACACCAATCATATTTATCATAGCTTTCTTCTTATCTTTTAATGTGTCATAAATTAAATCCACTCTAACATGACCATCTTCTTTTAGTGTATATGAAATACCTAGAAGTATAATTACAGAAAATAGATGCCATTCCATCTCTTGCATTGCAATACTTCCTGATCTAAAGAAGTATCTCATGACAACATCATAAAATACATTCATAATCATTAGTACCATAGCAATTGCTGTAATATAGCCTATGATATTTGCAAATTTGTCAAAAAACTTCTCTAGTTTTAACATCGTAAAAATCCTTCTGAAATTGTTAATAGTTCGAATATAAGTTTTGCTATACATGCAATTATATATTTATTAGACTTATTTTTTTGTTTAAATTGTAGGGTATTCTAACTCTTTAAGAAAGAGTTAGAATTTTATTTTATAAGTTGTCTTTTAAGTATAAGTAATCAGACATTTTAGTCCACTCTCTAGCTTTCTTTTGGTAAGCAGCTTGTGAATCTAAAATTTCTTTTAATAATGGTTGACCTTTAGTTTTTTCAACAATTAATTCTTTGTTTGTTTTCTTTAAAGCATCCATAACTTCTTTTGGGAAAGTTTTGATTTTGATATTTGGGAAATCTTTTTCAATTTTTGCCCATGCTTCAGAACTCATGTGGTAGTTTTGAATATACATATCATATGCAGAAACTCTCATAGCAGTTACTAAGATTGTTTGTAAATGTTTTGGTAATTTATTGAACTTTCTTTCGTTAACTAAGAATTGTAAATCTAAACCTGGTTCATGCCATCCTGTATAGTAATATGGTGCAACTTTATTGAATCCCATTTTAATATCCATTCCAGGTCCAACCCATTCAAGAGCGTCAATAGTACCTCTTTCAAGTGATGTATATAATTCACCTGGAGCAATATTAGTAACTGTAAGACCTAATTTAGCCATGATTTCACCTGCAAATCCAGGTATTCTCATTTTAAGACCTTTTAAATCATCAACAGTATTAATTTCTTTTCTGAACCATCCACCCATTTGGTTTCCAGTACTTCCACCAGGGAATGATAATACTTTATGTTTTTTGTAAACTTTTTTCATTAAGTCCATACCACCACCGTGATAGAACCATGCATATTGTTCAGGTGTAGTCATACCAAATGGCATTGTACTAAATGGAAGAGTATTAATATCTTTACCTTTCCAGTAATATGATGCAGAGTGACCCATATCATATTGACCACCTTTAACCATATCTAAAACTCCAAATGGCGCTTTATGTTTATTTGAAGCATCTACTCTAATTTTAAGTTGTCCATCAGACATTTCTTCAACCATTTTTGCCATATTTGTTGGTGCATCAAAGAATGGGCTTAAAGTAGAACCCCATGTAGTAGCAAGTTTCCACTTGTAAACTTTATCCTTAGCCATCGCAGCAGTACTTAATCCTGCAACTAAAGCTGAAGCTACAAGTAATTTAGTCGTTGTTTTTAACATCATCATTTTCTCCTTAGATTTGTTATCATTGATTCTAACTACACAAAATGATAATAATATGATATTTTTAATCATATTATATAAAATTTACTTTGTTTTAAAAATATACCCAGTATCTACAACAGTTTGAATATAATCTTCAACAAGAGTCTTTCTTAGACGTCTTATTAAACTTCTTATTGATTCTAAAGAAGCAAAAGTACCTTCCCAAACATAATTTTCAATTGCTTCATATGATAAAACTTGATTTCTTTTAGTTAAAAAAAGGTTCAATAAAAGTCTTTCTTTTTTGGTAAGTCTTTGTTCTTTTTTATTTATAACAAGTAAAGATGACTTATAATCGAAATAACAATCTTTATCAAAATAGATTAGTTCATCTTGTATTTTGCATAATTTTTCTATTTTTATTTCTAACTCATCTATAAAAAATGGTTTTTTTAAGTAGTCATTACAACCAAAATCATATGATTGTTTTATATCATCAAGCTCTACACTTGCTGATATTATAATTACAGGTATTTCATCATAATATTCTCTAATTTTTTTTAATACTTTAATTCCATCAATATTAGGGACATTTATATCTAAAACAAAACAGCTAAAACCATCACCAATTTTATCAATTGCATCTGCTCCATCGGTACATGAGACAACTTTATAACCTTTTATTGTTAATCTTTTTGTAATGGTGTCATTTAGTTTTTTATTATCTTCTAAAAGTAAAATCTTCATTTTAAAGCCTTTTATGAGGTAATTTTATTGAAAATATTACCTTTTCATTGTCATTACGAACCCTAATAGTTCCTCTCATCTTATCTTCTATAATTACCTTAGCCATATAAAGACCTAATCCCGTACCATTTGTTTTAGTTGTAAAATATGGTTGAAAAATAGAATGTATAATTTGTTCATCTATTTTTCCTGCATCATCACTAATTTCAATTGTATTAAAGTTTGAACATCTATTAATAGTAATTTGTATATTACCTTTTTCATTTGAATTTAGTTGTTTTTCAATAATTTTATTCTTTGCATTATTAATTAAGTTTAGTAATACTTGTTTAAATTCATTTTCATAGCCATAAATAAGAAGTTCTTCATTTTCATTTTTGTAATCAAAAGACATTTTTATGTTAGAGTAAAACACTTGTTTCCCTATTATTTCATTAATATCATTCAATGATTTAGAAATAGAAAATAGTTTTTTCTTAGTAGATGGTTTTAAGAAATTTCTAAAATCATTTAATGTCTTAGACATATATTGAATTTGTACCATGGAATCTTTTACAAAATCATTTACTTCCATATCTTGTAATTCATTTAATAGATATGATGTTTGAATATCTTGCACTAAAGCTGATAATTCAACTAGAGGCTCATTCCACTGATGTGCAATTGCAGCAATCATATCACCCATTTCAGCTAATTTACTTTGTTGAATTAAAAACTGTTTTTGTTGAACTCTTTCTGTAATATCATCCATAATACAAACAATTCCACCAACACTTCCATCAATATTTTTATAAACTGCTTTATTTAAAATAATATGTTTCATATGATTTGATACGGTATAAAAAGTAAATTCAGACGTAGATGTTGAAAATGTCTTTAATAACTCTTTATCAATAATTGTATTTTTTGAAGCAACTTCATTTGTAAAAAAATCAAATGCTGTTTTACCTATGACATTAATTCTTTCTTCATTTACTAAGTTTGCAAAAGCTAGATTGCATCCTAAAAATTTACCATCAATATTTTTGTAATAAATAGGATTTGGTATAGTATCAAGAAGTACTTTATCAAACTCTAGCCTATTAGATAAAGCTAGTTCAACTTTTAATCGTCTTTGAATATTTGCTCTTAAAATAACTACAATAATACTTAAAACTAAAATAATTAATATTGCTAAAATAAAAAACTTTGTAGCTTCTTTATATTT
>NYWO01000038.1 GCA_002685075.1 Arcobacter sp. | reverse complement strand
AGAAAATTGGACCATCATAAATTGGTCTACAAAAGTCATTTACAAAAGCTTTTGTAAGTGCTGCTCCACCAATAAGTACAGGAATATCAATACCCATTTTTTGTAACTCTTCTAAGTTTTCTTTCATAACAGCAGTTGATTTTACAAGTAATCCACTCATTCCAATAGCCTGTGCTTTATGCTCTTTTGCAGCAATTAAGAAGCTATTTAAATCAGCTTTAATACCAATATTTATAACTTTAAAACCATTATTAGAAAGAATAATATCAACTAAGTTTTTACCAACATCGTGAACATCACCTTTTACAGTTCCAACTACAATAACAGTTTCACTAGCTTTTTCTTCTTTTGGTAAATATGGATTTAATGCATCAACTGTAGCTTTCATAGTTTCTGCACTTTGAAGTACAAATGGCAGTTGCATTTGTCCAGATCCAAATAATTCTCCAATAACTTTCATACCATCAATTAGCCACTCATTTACAATAATTTCTGGTAATACATCATGTCTTAATTCTTCAACTAAAGGAAGTAATCTATCTTTATCTCCATCAAGTAAAAGTTTTTTAACTTTTTCAATTGGTTCTAAATTTTGATACTCTTCATCACTTTGTTCTTCAATATCTCCTACATTTGAAAAGTGTTCAATAAAGGCAAATAATGGATCACCAGCTTCTTGATTATTAAAGATTAAATCATCACAAGCTTTTTTATCAGCTTCAGAGATTTTATTTAGTGGCAGAATATGCTTAACATTTACAATAGCAGATGTCAATCCAGCTTTTACACAATAGTCTAAATAAATAGAGTTTAAATAAGCTCTAGCTTTTATATCTAGTCCAAATGAAATATTTGAAAGACCAAGAGTAGTTCCTACTTCAGGATGAAGTATTTGGAACTCTCTAATAGCTTCAAGTGTTTCAATCCCTGCTGTTCTATATTCATCATCACCAGAACCAATAGTAAATGTAAGCATATCAAATACTAAATCATGAGGGTCAAAGCCATGTCTATTTACACATAAGTCATAGATACGTTCTGCTATTCTAATCTTATCAGCTGTTGTTTTAGCCATTCCTACTTCATCAATTGTAAGACAAACAAGTGCTGCTCCAAATTTTTTAGCCAACTTACAAACAGCATCAAACTTTTCTTCTCCATCTTCTAAGTTAACAGAGTTAATAATAGGTCTTCCACCTATTTGTTTAAGTGCAGCTTCTAAAGCTTTTATTTGAGTAGAATCAGGCATAAGTGGAAGTGAAACTTTTTGAGAATAAAGTTCAACAACTTTATCCATATCTCCTGTTTCATCTCGTCCAGCAAAACCAACAGATACATCAATAATATGAGCACCTGCTCTTACTTGTTGTTGTCCAACAGTTAGTGTTCCTTCATAATCATTTGCTTTTAATAGTTCTCTAAAAGCTTTTGAACCAGTTGCATTTGATCTCTCACCAATAAGTAATGGTGCGGGTTCTTGTTTTAATGGTACTGTACTAAACAATGAAGCTAAAGAGGCTTTTAAAAATCCGCATGGTTTTAAAGGTTTAATTCCTTCTACTTCTTTAGCTAATACTTCTATATGTTCAGGTGTAGTTCCACAACAACCACCTAAAAATGAAACACCATTAATTTCTAAAAATTCTTTTTGTAATTTTGTAAACTCTTCTGGTCCCATTGGGTAATAAGAAACTCCACCTTTATTTTGAGGAAGTCCAGCATTTGCGTGAACTGAAATAGGGAATTTAGAAACTTCACTTAATGATTTAATATGCTTGTGTACTTGCTTAGGACCAGTTCCACAGTTAAATCCAAGTGATAAAATATTAAAAGGAGCCAAAATAGCTGCAATTGTTTGAGCATCCGTTCCAATTAGCATAGTTCCAGTCATCTCAATAGTAACAGATACCATAATTGGAATCTGCGGTGCTGCATCATTTAAAGCATGAAGTGCAGCTTTTATTTGTAATGGATCTTGACAAGTTTCAAGTAAAAAGATATCTGCTCCACCATCTTTTAGACCCTGTGCCATAATCTTATAACCTTCATACATTTCATCATATTTAATATGACCAAGTGAAGGAAGTTTAGTACCAGGTCCAACTGATGCTAATACAAATCTTGGCTTATCAGGTGTACTATATTTTATTGCTGATTGTTTAGCAATATGTGCACCTAATCTTGAAAATTCATAAGCAGTTTCAGGAATATCATACTCATCTAAAACCCAAGGCATTGAACCAAAAGTATTTGTAGTTAGTAAATCAGCTCCAGCTGCTGCATAATTATCATGAATTGTCTCAAGTATCTGAGGTGCTGTAAAGTTTAAAAGCTCTGGACAACCTTCTAAATCTTTTCCTTCATACATCCACCACTCATTTTCAACATGGGCAGCATGAAGTTGTGTTCCCATTGCTCCATCTATTATTAGTACTTTTTTCTCTATTATTTCTTGTAATTTTGTTAACATTTTTATTCTCTATTTTGATTATTTGTTTTATATTATAATTTTAATTGATATTTATTATAAATAGTGTATTTAAATCTTCGTTAATATCTAGTTAAATGATTTTTTATAGTTTTTGAATTACTACACGAATGACGCAAGCATCACCTTGATGACCTTTACCTTCATCTAAAATAACCTCTTGTTCACTTATGTCTTTATCACAATATAAAAAACTTTTCTTAAAATCATCTACTGTATAAAGTAAGTCTTCATCTTTTGGACCACCACTATTAAAGTCTAGTTGTTTTGTTGAAAAAAACTCACCTATAAAGTAACCATCTTGATTTAAAGACTCTTCTATTTTCTCAAATAGTTGAGCACGTTCTTCTCTGTACATATGTAAATAAGAAGCAACAATTACATCATATTTTTTATTGCTTTCCCAAGTATTTAAATCTTGACAAAAAGTATTGATATTTAAATTCTCTTCTTTTGCTCTTTGTTCAAGTTTCTTCAAACCTATATCAGATGCATCAATAGCACTTACATTAAAACCTCTTTTTGAAAAGAAAATTGCATTTCTTCCTTCACCTTCACCTATACATAAAAGATCAGATTCCCTTTTAAGAAGTTTTATTTTTGAAGCAAGAAAAGTATTTGGTTTAATTCCATATAAAAATCCATCTCTTGAAAATTTACTATTCCAGAACTCTTGTTGACTCATAATTTAATCCTTTATCGAACTACAATCTGTAGTAATTCTATCTATTAGTGTTATATACCAATTATTATCAATTTTTGTAATATAAAAAGATAATTCAGGTGTTAATATTACTTTATAACTAGTTTTTTCTATTCTTTCAGCTTTTTCAAAATCTTTTTCTTTGTATTTATCTTTTTGATAAATATTTGTTTCTTTCATCATTTTAAATAAAAAAGAATCAGTCATATTTGATAAAAACAAACCATCATCACTCCAACCATAAAATGCATCATTATTTGGACTACAATTAAAAGATACATTCTTTTGAATTATTTTAAGTTTTGCAGAATCATTTTTTACTCTTGAAATGATATGTGAAACTTCTTCTGTTTCATCTTCTAATATATTATAAATCTCTTTTTGCTCTAAAAAGACTTTTATACCATCTATTTTAAAAAGATTGTAAAACCCAAATTCAGGATGTACATACTCTTTATTTAATTTCATTAAATCATTAGAAGCCATAGTTTTTAAGATACCACGAATTCTATTTTGTAATAATTCTGATACTTCAGGTCTCGTATATACTATCTTTTTATCTTCATAACTATAAATAATATTACCATTATTATCAATTGTTTTTATTTGTTTTATTCCACATCCTGCTAAAAATGATATTAAAAAAAATGATGTAATTAATTTCATAATATTTTTATAATTCATATTAAACTTTATACCTTTAAAAAATTTTCGACAATATACCATAATTAGGAACTATTTTTTATAAAAAAAGAGCTAAAAATTCTATTATCGGCATTTTTTAATTATATCTTAGATAAAATATTAACTAAAAATTTAATCATTAGGAATTTACACAATGACTGAAGCAAAATATATCTGGATGGATGGCGAATATGTAGATTGGCATGACGCAAAAGTTCACGTTTTATCTCATACTTTACATTATGGAAATGGTGCTATTGAAGGTACTAAAGCATATAAAACTCACGATGGAAGATGTGCAATATTTAAATTAAAAGAACATACTAAAAGACTTATTAACTCTTCGAAAATGACATTAATCAATGTTCCATTTACTGAAGAAGAGTTAAATAAAGCACAAGTTGAATTATTACAAAAAAATGAATTATTTGAAGGTGCTTACATTAGACCTTTAGTATATTTAGGTTACGGTGTTATGGGTCTTTATCATAAAGAAGCACCTGTTCAGGTTTCTATTTCTGCATGGGAATGGGGAGCTTACTTAGGTGAAGAAGGAATGAAAAAAGGTGTAAGAGTTAAAATTGCATCTATGACTAGAAATTCAAATACTTCTGGAATGGGTAAAGCAAAAGCAGTTGCAAACTACTTAAACTCACAAATGGCAAAATTTGAAGCAGTTGAGTGTGGTTATGATGAAGCACTTTTAAGAGATGATCAGGGTTATATTGCTGAAGCATCAGGAGCTTGTTTCTTTATAGTTAGAGATGGCGTAATTATTACTCCACCAAACGACAACTCTTTAGAATCAATTACTCAAGCAACTGTTATTGACTTAGCACAAGACTTGGGTTATGAAGTTGTTAGAAGAAGATTAACAAGAGAAGAAGTTTATATTGCAGATGAAGCATTTTTTACAGGAACTGCAGTTGAAGTAACTCCAATTAGAGATATTGATTCAAGAGTTATAGGGTCAGGTGAAAGAGGTCCTATTACAGAAGCTTTACAAACAGCATACTTTGATGTAGTTGCTGGAAAAAACGAAAAATATTTAAGCGATTTAACATACATTAACTAATCAATTGTAGAATCATTTAATTGACAATACTATATAAAAAATTTAAGGACAATTATGCCAATAGATAACGATTATTTTAAAAAGAAACAACAACAAAATGGTGGAGGAAATTCATCGAATAATAATGGAGGTGGAGGAAACTATCAACCACCTTTTGAACCACCTGAATTTTTCAAAAATTTAGGTAAAAAAGCAGGGTTTATATATGTAATTATTGCAATTGTAGTTGCATTATTCTTATTTAAACCATTTGTAATTGTAGAATCAGGGGAAGTAGGTATTAAAAGTACTACTGGTAAATATGAAGAAACTCCATTAAGACCAGGTATTCACTTATATATTCCAGGTTTCCAAAAAGTTGTATTAATAGATACTAAAGTTAGACTTATGAATTATGCTTCTGTAGAAACTACAGGAAATTTTGACCAAAGTATTAGACTGAACCCTGCAATTAATATTCTTGATGCAAGAGGTTTACCTGTTTCAATTGAATTAACAGTTCAATATAGATTAACAGCAGAAGGTGCTCCTACAACAATTGCTAACTGGGGATTCTCATGGGAAGATAAAATTATTAACCCTGTTGTAAGAGATATAGTAAGAAATGTAGTTGGTGTATATACAGCAGAAGAATTACCTACAAAAAGAAATGAAATTGCTGTTAAAATTGAAGATGGTGTTAGAGCAAATATTGATGGTTTACCTGGTAAACCAGTTGCCTTATTATCAGTTCAATTAAGAGAAATTGTTTTACCTACTAAGATTAAAGAACAAATTGAAAGAGTTCAAATTGCAAACCAAGAATCAGAAAGAGTAAAATATGAAGTTTTAAGAACTAAACAAGAAGCAGAAAAAAGAGCTGCAAAAGCTATTGGTGATGCAGAAGCAAACAGAATTGAAGCGCAAGGACGAGCAGATGCGGTTACTATTGAAGCAAAAGCACAAGCAGCAGCAAATATGGCAATTGCAAAATCTTTAACTCCAAACCTTTTACATATGCAACAAATTGAAGTTCAAGGTAAATTTAATGAAGCACTTAAAACAAATAAAGATGCAAAAATTTTCTTAACACCTGGTGGTTCAACTCCAAATATTTGGGTTGACTCAAAAAGTAAATCAAGAGATACGGCTGTAAGCCAATAGTCTTAAAGAGTAGATTTTTTCTACTCTTTTACTTATTATGAAAAAAATCACAATATTAATATTAGCAAAACTTTTTTTATTCACACTACTTTTAAATGCAAATCAATTATCAGAACCTATTATAATATTAGATCCTGAAATAATTAAAGACAAATATCAACCTACTGATAAATATCAAGAACCAACAGCACTTCCAAATAAAATAAAGAAAAAAGAAGATACAGAATTAAATTTAGATGCAAATGTAAATAAAGAAAAAAGAGAAATAGATAGTCTAAAAATAGACGTAGGTAAAAAATTCTAAGGATTAAATAAATGAGTCAACTAAATACTATTGATTGGGAAAAAATGGATGGTCTAATTCCTGTGGTAACACAAGAATCCTCTACAAATGAAGTTTTAATGTTAGCATATATGGATAAAGAAGCATTAACATTAACACTTGAATCAAATATTGCTCATTATTTTAGTAGAAGTAAACAGCGAATTTGGAAAAAGGGTGAAAGCTCTGGTCACACTCAAGAAGTTGTTGATATTATGCTTGATTGCGATAATGACACCATTTTATTAAAAGTTAATCAAACAGGTGTTGCTTGTCATACTGGAAAAAAATCATGTTTCTTTACAAGTATTAAAACAAATGAAGAGATAGCAGAAGTACAAATTGATACTACAAGTGCTTATGGAGTAATTGATACTTTATATCACACAATTCAAGAAAAGAAAAATGATGATCCTAAAAAATCATACACAGCAAAACTTCTTCAAGGTGAAGAAAACTCAATGCTTAAAAAAATTGTAGAAGAATCAGGTGAATTTACTTTTGCAATAAAAGATAATGATACTAAAGAAATTATCTATGAAGCTGCTGATATTACTTATCATGTTTTAGTTGCACTTGCTTCTAAAAATATAAGT
>NYWO01000037.1 GCA_002685075.1 Arcobacter sp. | reverse complement strand
TTAATAAGCATTTAGATAAAATAATACTATGGTAGATAAAGTATTTGAAAAATCAATAATAAAACAGTTCGAATTCGATGAAGAAGTAGCTTCAGTATTTGATGATATGTTAAATAGATCAGTTCCTTTTTACAAAGAGATGCAAAGATTATCAATAAATTTTGCATGTAATTTTTTAGATGAAAATGACAAAGTTTATGACTTAGGTTGTTCAACAGCTTCAACTTTAATAGAGTTAAGTAAACACTGTGAACATAACTTAGAACTAATTGGTATTGATAACTCTACTGCTATGTTAAATAGAGCAGCTAAAAAAGCTAAGGCTTTTGGTGTAGATATAGAGTTGATTAACAAAGATTTACATGATGTAAACTATTGTGATGCTAAACTAATTCTCTCAAATTATACATTACAATTTATAAGACCACTTCAAAGAGAAAAATTAGTTAAAAAAGTTTTTGATTCCTTAAAAGATGAAGGAATATTTATTTTTAGTGAAAAAGTAATATCTTCAAACTCAAAATTAAACAAACAAAGTATAGATGAATATTACGAATTTAAAAAAACACAAGGTTACTCTGAGTTTGAAATATCTCAAAAAAGAGAAGCATTAGAAAATGTTTTAATACCATATACAGAAGAAGAAAATAAAAAAATGATATTAGATGCAGGATTCTCACATTGTGAGACAATTTTTAAATGGGTAAATTTTGCAACATTTATTGCAATAAAATAGAAAGTAAAAGGATTTAATTATATGTTAGAAATAGGAAATAAAGCACCAGATTTTTGTGCACCAAATCAAGATGATGTAGAGATTTGTTCAAGAGATTTAGATGGAAAATGGATTGTATTATATTTTTATCCAAAAGATTTAACACCAGGGTGTACTACTCAAGCTTGTGATTTTACAACATCACATTTAGAATTTGATGATTTAGATGCGGTTATTTTAGGTGTATCTCCTGATGACACTGCTAAACATAGAAAATTTATTGAAAAACATGATTTATCTATAACATTACTTGCAGATGAAGATAAAAAAATTTGTGAAGATTATGGAGTATGGCAACTTAAAAAATTCATGGGTAAAGAGTATATGGGAGTAGTTAGAAGTACTTTTATTATCTCACCTGATGGAAAAATTGCTGCTGTTTGGGAAAAAGTAAGTGTAAGAAAGAAAAAGACTGTAAAAGGTGAAAAAATAGAAATTTTACATGTTAATGAAGTTAAAGAAAAACTTCAAGAATTACAATCAAATTAAGGACTTATAAAATGAATAAACTTTTACTAATTGCAGTAACAACATTATTATCAATGACAATTGCAAATGCAAAAACTACAGTTTGTTATAAAAAAGATTGGAGTTCTCCATCTACAATTGAAACTACAGCTTTAGATGGTGGAGCTTGTGAGGGTAAATATTCTATAGAACAAATGAAAGAGATGGGCTGGAATGTTTTAGATATTCAAGTAAACTCAGAGCAAAATAGTCTAAGCTATCAGTATTTACTTACAAATGATAAAGTAATAAGTGAAGATACTGCAAAAAAGACTCAAGTAGAAGAAAATATTAGTTCAGAAAAAAGATTATCATATAAAGCTATTGGTGTAAAAGTAACTGATGTAAAAGATAATAAAACGACAATAGATGTTGGCAATTTAATTATTGGTCAAAGTGGAGTTGTTATTCATATTTATGATAATGATAAAAGATTAATTGTTGCAAATGCAGAAGTTATAGAATCAAATAAAACTACATCTGTTATTAAGTTTTCAAAGTTTAACGACTTAATGCAAGATGCAATTCCAACATCAAATAGAAATGTAGAAAAAAATGATATTTTAGTTTTAAACTATTTATATACGGCATCTCTTTTAATTGCTCCTAATTTAGATACATTTCAAACTATTAGATCAAACTTTAAATATAACAACTTTTTACACTCAGATATATTTGCAACAAAACTTAAACAAGATAATATGCCTTATTTAACAAAAAAATATATTCAAAAGTATGCTATTTCACAAAATATAGGAACTATTTTTATAGTAGCTGATCAAAATATTTATGTATTAGATACAAAAACTTTAAAAATACTAACAAGTTATAAAGTACCATATGATAAAAATAAAACTGAAATGCCATTTTATACAAGAGTTACAGATATAGAAACATCTAACTTAGATATAGAACTATTTTCAGATAAACAAAACTTAACATATGATCAATATTATAAAAAAATATTAGGATTAAAATAATGATAGAACAAAAACATTTAGATTTCATAACAACTATTGTTGGAGATGAAAATGTAAAAAGTGATAAAGCTCACCTAATTGCATATTGTTATGATGCAACAAAATCAAGATTTGAACCTGATGCTGTTGTTTTTCCAAGAAATGAACAAGAGATTTCAGAAATTTTAAAATACTGTAATGAACATGAAATTGTAATCGTTCCAAGAGGAGCAGGTTCTGGATTTACAGGAGGAGCACTTCCTGCAAATGGAGGGATTACGCTATCTTTAGAAAGACATATGGATAAACTTCTTGAAATTGATATGGAAAATATGGTTGGTGTTGTTCAACCAGGTCTTATAAATATGGACTTTCAAAAAGCTGTTGAAGCCGTTGGGTTATTTTATCCACCAGATCCAGCAAGTGAAAACTACTCTACATTAGGAGGAAATGTTTCTGAAAATGCTGGTGGTATGAGAGCTGCTAAATATGGTATTACAAAAGATTATGTAATGGCATTAAGAGCTGTTTTACCAAATGGTGAAATAATTAAAGCTGGTAAAAAAACTATTAAAGATGTAGCAGGTTACAATACAGCTGGAATTTTAATAGCAAGTGAGGGAACATTAGCAATAATTACAGAAATTACTTTAAAGCTAATTCCAAAACCAAGACATAAAAAAACATATATGGGGATTTTTCCAAGTGTTGAAAATGCAATGAATGCAGTATTTAAATCACTTGCAAAAGGTGCAAATCCAGTTGCAATGGAATTTTTAGATGCTCTTGTAATTAAAGCTTTAAGAGATAAATTAAATGTAGATCTTCCTGAGAGTGCAGGTGCAATTTTAATTGGTGATGTTGATGGAAACTTAGAAGATGAAGTAACATTCCAATTAAATACACTTAAAGAATCATTTGAAGAAAACGGTTCAAGTGATTTTATAATTGCACAAAATGAGGAAGAAGGAAATAAACTTTGGTTTGCAAGAAGAAATGCATCACCAGCAGTTACAATATATGGAACTAAAAAATTAAATGAAGATATTTCAGTTCCAAGATCTAAACTTCCAGAAGCACTAGCTTCTATTTATGCAATTGGTGAAAAGTATGGATTCCAAGTTCCTTGTTTTGGTCATGCAGGAGATGGAAATATTCACGTTAACGTAATGGTTAAAGATAAGAATAATGAAAAAGAGATGGCAGATGGTCATAAAGCAATTGAAGAAATATTCCAACTAGTTGTTGATATGGGTGGAACTTTAAGTGGTGAGCATGGAATTGGAACATCAAAAGCTCCTTTTATGTCAATTGCTTTTAATGAAGCAGAAATGGAACTATTTAGAAGTATTAAAAAAGCTTTTGATCCAAAGAATATTTTAAACCCAAATAAAATGGGATTATAATGAAATTATGAATGAAAATAATAGTGAAAAAAGCTTATTAAAAAAAACTCTAAATCTTTTAGACTCTTTTTTTAATGATGATACTACATATTATGCAGCATCATTAAGCTTTTTTACTATATTTTCAATTCTTCCAATTATTGCTCTTCTTATTGCAATAATCTCAAACTTTCAAGAGTTTGACAGCTATTTAGAAATATTTACATCTTACATCTTTGATATTATTAATCCAACACACTCAGAAGATATAATAACCTCACTAAAGAACTATATATCAAACTCAAACCAACTAGGTACACTTGGAATTGTTTATATGCTTTTTGTATTTATTATGTTTTTTAAAGATTATGAATATATTGTAAATAAAATACATAAAACTAAAAGAAAATCTATACATATTTCATTTATTTTTTATTCAGTATTTTTAGTTTTAATTCCTATAATATTTATAGCACTTAATATTATAATGTCATTTTATAAAAACACAATATTTGATACTTTTATATCATATATCTTTTCATGGTTAATCTTCTACTCTTTATTTAAATTAAGTGTAAATAGAAAAATTGATAATAAAGCTGCCTTGATATCATCATTAGTAACATTAGCAAGCCTATCTCTTACAAAAAACTTATTTATATATTATGTAATTTATAATAAAACATATACAACTATCTATGGCTCGCTTGCGACATTATTATTTACATTTTTCTGGATTTACATATCATGGATAATTTATTTATATGGAATTAAAATGTGTCATAAGTTAAATTTAAAGGCATTACTCAATCAAAAAGTAGGTTAATTAATTAATAATAATGTACAATTAATTATGAAAAAATTATTATTACCCCTAATCCTTATAAACAGTATAAATGTTTTTGCTCAAGAAGAACCATCTTTTTTAGAAACATTTATTTCCGATACAAATGATCATAGAAAAAGTATTCATAATTATATAGTAAGTATGTCTAATAGCTTAGATAATTATATAGATGATACTGATCCAATCGATATGAAAGAGTACTCATCTGCCTATGGGTTACTAGAACTATCTGCATTTCAAAACCAACATGAGAGTATTAATTTTGATCAAAAAGTTAAAATTAAATTAAAACTGCCAAAACTAAAAGATAAATTCAGATTAGTTTTTGAAAGTGATGAAATAGATGAAAATAAAAATTATATAGAAAAAAGAACTTCTAATAAAAATGATGATTTTAATTTAGGACTTACTTATGAAACTTTGAAAAAAGATATAGAACTAAAAACAAAAGTTGGAATAAAATTAAGATCAAAATTAGATCCATTTTTAAAGTTAAGTGCTAAAAAAACATGGGAAGATGTAAAAGGCATTGATTTTATTATAGGTCAAGATGTAAAGCAATCAGTAATTAAAAAACTAGAAACAACTTCTTATTATGAAATACGTAAAAGATTTAATGATTATTACTCTCTTCATCAATATACAGAATATTATTGGCATTCAAGCGAAAGAAGAGATAGTCAAGTATTACCATCAATACATTTAAAACAAATATTAGATGCTAAGAACCACTTAACATACAGTTTTAACACTGATATTGATAATATTGATACAAACCTTAGAATAAAAAGACATAGTGCTCAGATAAAATATAGACACTTTATAAAAAAATGGATGTATGTAGATATGATTCCTGAAAACTATTATAGCTATGATAATAATTTTAAACCAAGATATGCAATGAGATTCAACTTTGGAATATATTTCAATAAGAGTTCATATAAATAAAGAGGATAGAGTATCTATCTTCTTAGAAAGAAAGTAATAAGAGTAAAAAAAAGGCTAAAAAAAAGCTTAGCTTGAACAACTGAGAGTTGAAAAAGCTAAGCTTTGAGAATAAATACTCAAGAGCTGGCAGCGGCCTACGTTTC
>NYWO01000036.1 GCA_002685075.1 Arcobacter sp. | reverse complement strand
AGGAGAGTAAGATGGCTGGAAATACACAAATGAACGAAAACGAAAGAGGAATCTTTAAGTTAAGTGGTATTACTGGTATGTTAATAGCAACTGTGTTGCTATTAACAATATTAGTTGTATTAACTATTAGTGGTATTAAAGTACAACAAGATCAATCAACTAATTTTTATAAAATTAACCAAGATATTAATGGTTTAACTTCAGGAAGTGTTTTCTCTGATAGAAAACAAA
Source organism: Arcobacter sp. (assembly GCA_002685075.1). Classification (GTDB taxonomy): domain Bacteria; phylum Campylobacterota; class Campylobacteria; order Campylobacterales; family Arcobacteraceae; genus Poseidonibacter. Next base: position 12,813 of record NYWO01000036.1, on the reverse strand, counting down.
AAACTCCAGAAGAACAAAATAAAAATTATATTCTTGCTAAATAAAAGGAGCTAAGATGGACAGAATTATAGGATTATTACTAGTAGTATCTGCGGTTATGACTTTATATTTTAGTTTTTTTAATGACGCAAAAATATTTATAGGTTAAAATGAAGACTATTAAAAATTTAAGAATAGGAGTGATTTTTTCACTCCTATTTTTTTTATCACAAAATATATTAGCAAATGAGTTTATCTTAAGTGATGATGGATTAATTGATCCAAGAGCACAGGAAAAGATTACAGAAATAGGTTTAGAATCTAAAGAAAAACTAGGCGTAAATATCTACCTTTATGTAAAATCTACTTATGGCTTAGGCGATAAGGTAAAAGGTAAAGATAAGATTATCTATCTAAAAAATCATGAATCAAAAGTATTAGAAAGTTTAAAAAAACCATATGCTTTAATGACTATGTCAATTGATGAACAACATGTAAATTTATTAGTAAGTAAAAGTTTAGAAAAGATTATTGATAAAGATGATATTTTAGATGGATATGTAGTTCCTTTATTAGCATCAAAAGATAAAAACACATTATATGCTAAAGTTAGTGCTGCTACATTAAATGGATATGCTGCAATTGCAGATATTATCGCCGAAGATAAAAAAATCAAATTAGAATCAAGTATTGGAAGTCAAGGTAAAATAGCTAGTACTATTTGGAGAGTTATGATGTATACTCTTGTTGTAATTGGTTTACTTGTTTATACATTTGTAGTTTTAAGAGAAAAGAGAAGAAAATAGATGAAAAGAAATTATTGGCCATTATTATTTATCGGTATTTTTTCATTTACTTTAGGAATGATTATTTGGACTGTAATGAGTGCGATTAAACTTCCTGTAAATGAAGATAAAAGTTTTTTAAAAAGTTACCAGGATGTTGATGCTAACTATAATGCAATTATGATTTCAAATCAAGTTTTTTTAAATAAATATGATTTTAATCTTAATATTAATAAAAAGACATTTGGTTTAACAACTGATGATATTAAATATTCTCAAAGAGTATTAGAAAAAAAATCTCAGCATAAAGACATATTAAAATATGGTTTAAATGATATTTCATTAATAGTACGTGATAAAAATACAAATGAAAAAAAGAGTGTTAAAATTGCACTAAAAGTTACAAAAAGTATTTCAAATAAATTTGATATTCTTTTAACTAATGAAAACTTTAAAAATAATGAAAACTTATATAGTTCAAATTTTGAGTTATCAGATAAAAATAATTGGAATATAACAGGAACATTTGAAGTAGATGGAATTACAGGGTCTATTTTTATAAAGACAAATGCAATTTAAACAAAAGCTTTTAGTCTTTCCAACATCAAGAGCTGTAAGATCTTATATCTCCTTACAAAAAAATAAAAATACTTTGCTTCCATCAATATTAACTATTGATGAGTTTTTAAAAAAATCGATATTTTTTGATAATAAAAAATATATCGATGAAGAGCAAAGATTTTTATACTTAAAAGAATCTATCAAAAATACAGATATCAAAAAACTTGGAATTTCAGATAATTTTACAAAATTTTTAAAACAAAATGACTATATTTATCGTTTTTTCCTTGAACTATCAAGTGAAAAAATAGAAATAAATGATATTAGAAATGCAGACACTTACGAATACTTCAATGAACATTTATCTATATTAGAAGAAATAAGAGCTAATTATATAAAAATATTAGATGAAAACTCTTGTGTTGATAGAATAAATATGTCTATGCATTATAAGGTTAATAAAAGTTTTTTAAAAAGATTTGATTGTGTAGATTTTATATTTGAAGGCTATTTTACAAAAGTTGAGTTTGATATTATAAGAGATATTTCTTCAATTGTTGATTTAAATATTAGTTTTCATTCAAATGAGTATAATCAAAAGTCTTTAGAAAAGTTTGATTTTTTAGAAAAAATAGAACTTAATAAAATGTATGAAATCTCTCTTACAGATAAGACTGTATTAAAAAAAGAAGAAATAAAAAACAAACTTGTGTCACTTGATATAAAAGGTTTTAATTCAAGAATAAATCAAATTGCATATATTAAGTCAAGTATTACTAAAGCTATTGCAAATGGAGTTAATCCATCTTCTATAGCATTGGTATTACCTGATGAGAGTTTTGCTTCTTGGCTGCAGTTATTTGATAATGAGCAGTATTTTAACTATGCAATGGGAAGAAATATAAGAAATTATAAACTTTATCAAGTTGCTTATGCTGTTAATTCCTATCTAAATGAAGATGAAGTTAAAAATCTTTCAAATATTGAGTATTTAAAAATAGATAAAGCTTTTATAGATAAAGAAATAAAAATTATTTGGAATAAAATTTGTACAAAAGATAATTTTGATTTATTATGTTCATATATAAAATCTAATGAAGACAATGTTGAGATAATTGAAAAATATGATGAAGTAATTTATAAACTAAGTATTTTACTATTTTCACAAGAAAATAGTATTTTAGTAAAAGATTTATATAAAATCTTTTTACAAAAAATATCTAAAATTACTCTTGATGATGTAAACTCTGGAAAAATTACTGTTTTAGGATTATTAGAAACTAGGGCGGTTAGTTTTGATACTGTAATAATCTGTGATTTTAATGAAAACTTTATTCCAAAAAGATCAATAAAAGATAAGTTTTTATCATCCAAAATTAAAAGTATGGCAAATCTTCCAACATCATATGATAGAGAATCATTGCAAAAGTATTATTATAAAAGATTGATTGATTCATCTACTAATCTTTTTATTTCTTATGTAAATTCTGATACAAATCAAATCTCAAGATTTGCAAATGAATTATTTACAGGGAAAATTGATACAAATAGAAGTGATAATCTATACAAACATATTTTATATAACAATCATAATATCTCACACTATGAAGGTGATATTATTGAAAAGATTGATTTAAGACAGTTTGAATGGTCTGCAACATCTTTCAAAAACTTTTTAGAGTGTAAACGAAAGTTTTATTTTCAACATATCTTAAAAATAAAAGAGCATACAATTTCACTAAAACCTAAAGGTTTTGAGTTAGGAAGTATTGTTCACTCTATACTTGAAAAGTATTATATAAATGAAAAAAATGACTTGTCTTATAAAGTAATAGAAGACTTGTTTTATGAGTATAGAACATCAAATCCATTTTTAGCACTTGATTTAGAAATATGGAAAAAGAAACTTTATAATTTTTATCTTTATGATAAACAAAGATTAGAAAATAGGAAAATCATATCACTTGAAAAAAACTTCAATATCACTTTTGATGATATAAAAATAAAAGGTGTAATTGATAGAGTTGATTTATATAATGATACATATGAAGTAATTGATTATAAGACTTCAAGTTCATTAAAAGTTGATACTTTTAAAAATTATGAAAAATCAAAAGATTTTCAGTTAGAGTTTTATTATCTTGCTATGAGTGAGTTGTATAAAACAGATAAAGTAAATGCTTACTATTATGATTTAAGTTCTACAAAAATATTAGAAGAAGTTGCTTTAGATAAAAAACTAGAGGTCTTAACTCAAAAGTTCTCACAAATAAAAGAACTTTCTAAAAAAGATATAAGTTTTGAAAAGTGTGATGAAAAAACAGTTTGTACCTATTGTCCATATTCTACGATATGTAATAGGTAAAACTATAACTATTTAGCACTTGCTATTAGTACATCTTCTATAACTTTTGTGATATCTCCATCAAGTATTGCATCAACATTTGAATATCCAATATTTGAACGTGTATCTTTTACTTGTTGGTATGGTTGCATAACATAAGATCTGATTTGATGTCCCCAACCAATTTCTGATTTTTCAACACCATCTTTTGCTGCTTGCTGTTTTTCTAGTTCAAACTCATATAAACGTGATTTTAGCATCTTTAAAGCACTTGCTTTATTTTTGTGTTGAGATCTATCATTTTGACATTGAACTACTATATTTGTTTCTATATGTGTGATTCTAATAGCTGATTCAGTTTTATTTACATGCTGTCCACCAGCTCCACTTGCTCTGTATGTATCAATTCTAATATCTTTATCTTCTATTTCAATATCGATATTATCATCAACTTCAGGACTTACCATAACAGAAGCAAAAGATGTATGTCTTTTTGAGTTTGAATCAAAAGGTGAGATTCGAACAAGTCTATGAATACCATTTTCAGTTTTTAAATACCCATAGGCATTTTCACCTTTAATGATAAACGATACATCTTTAATACCAGCTTCTTCACCTGGTTGATAATCAAGAGGTTCAATTTTAAAGTTTTGTCTCTCTGCCCATCTTAAATACATTCTATATAACATTGATGCCCAATCTTGTGATTCTGTTCCTCCAGCTCCTGGATGAATAGTAACAATTGCATTTGAAGCATCATCAGGACTTGAAAGCATAACTTGGATTTCAGTTGATTTAATAAGTTCTTCTAAATCTTGCGATTCTTCAAAAAGTAGCTCAAAAGTTTCTTCATCTTTTTCAGCACTTGCAAGTTCATATAGTTCATTTGTTCCACTTAAAGCTTCATTTGCTTTATTAAACTTGCTAAGCTTTGATAATATTCTATTTTTTTCAATACCAATTTTTGTAGCATTTTCTACATCATTCCAAAAGTTTTGGTCTGCTTCTAGATCTATGATTTCATTTAATCTGTTTGTTAATAAATCAGGTTTTAAAATACTTTCAATATTTTCTAATTTAGTATTTAATAGTTTTAAAATTTGCGAATATTCGTATGCGTCCACTTATATATAGTCCTAGTTTTTATTTTGTATTATTTTTGTTTTTATTTATTCACTGAATCTAAATAATCTTTGATTTTAGCTAATTGTGTTTTTGTTGTATTTGCAGCTATTGGTTTCATCAGCATATTATATCCATATCCATAATCACTTCTATTTGTATATTGACCGATTGCATGCTCCATATCATCAAGTGATAAGTCTTTTAATGCATTTCCTACATTATAAGCAATCTTTTCACCTTTTTCTCCATGACATGATTGACATTTGCTAACATAGATTTCTTTACCTTCAATTTTACTTTTTAGTATTTTTTCTATTTTTGCTTCTTTTTCTTCTTGAACTTTTTTGTCTTCAAGTCTTTTTAAAATCTTATCTTCTAGTTGTTGTTCATTTAAGTTAGCATTTGTATTTGCAAATGTAGTAGAAGTATTACCTTTTCTTAGTATATAGATAAAGTTGTATTTAGAGTCTTTTGTAGTGATTTTGATATCATCAACACTCCAACCATTTTCTTTCATATCATTTAGAGTATATGTACTTTTACACTCTCCACCATCAAGTTTTGTTGATTCGATTGTAGACATAGAATTGTGGTTTTCTTTAAAACACATAGTTGTTTGAGAAAAAAGTGCAGTTGTTGCAAAAAGTGTAATTGTAAGTGGTGCTATTAGTTTCATATAAATCCTTTTAAAAGAAACAGTTTAGCATAAATATTCTTATATTTTAAGATATAAAAAAAGGCCAGAAGATAAATCTTCCAGCCTTTAATAAGTTTAGTAAAATGCTATCTAAGAATTAGAAAGTATATTTAATTTCAACTCTACCTCTTTGTCCATCATTGTTATCACTTGTAGAACTTGTATCAAATTCTGCATATCTAACATAAGTATTTAAGTTTTTTGATACTTTATAAGAAATTTGGCCTAGAACTTCTTCAACGTCATTTCCAGCTAAATTACCAATTTCACCAGCTGCATATGCTGCTCTTAATGAAAGTTTTGGAGTAATTGCAACTGAAGCATCAATAGCATATAGATCCATATCAGCATTATTAGATGTACCTAAGTTCCATAATAAGTACTCAGCTGGTGTTTCAAGACCTTCTTGAGTTAATTGAGAATCTATTGAACCAGAACCATTATCTCCAGTTTTTGCATAAGTTAATGATGCAGAAACAATTCCTACATTACCAGAAACGTAAGCTTTTAATGTAGATCTATCATCAGAACCATATGTAGTACCGTTTACAGTATTAATTGTATTTTTAGCATTTTCATCTAAATCACTAGCAGTAAATTCTACTCCAGCTTTTACCATATCAAAGTTTGCATCAGCTTTAATATTGTATGAATCCATTGTATCTAATACAGATGCATATTGTGCTAATACTGAAACAGGACCAACGTTACCCATTGCAATTGCAGAAACTAAACCTTTATGATCAAATTCAGTTCCATTTAAATTAGTGTTTTCAACATCATGGTTAGCAAATCCAGCAGCACCTACAGTGAATGCACCCATGTTATATAATGCAACGATACCGTCACCTTCTGCACCATCAGTCATTCTTCCTGGAATATTTTGTTGACCAGCATTAACAGTTACTGCTCCAGCATTGTAAGAGAAGTAGTAATCTTCAATATCAACTGAACCTTTACTAATATTTGCATCTGAATCATCATTTACATTATCTACTTTAATTACAGCAGTAACGTTTTCAGTTACAGGGATTTTAGCAGTTACTTCAATTTCAACATCTGAACCAGTTTCATTGTTGTTTCCTGCTAAATTAGATTCATTTTCAACTTTTTTCTCTTGGAATCTGTATCTAAATTGTCCAGATACATCTACACCTTTGATTGCTTCTTCTAAAGATGCTGCATTTACATTTGTTAATCCAGCTACTGCTACTGCAGCTACTAAACTTAATTTTGCTAATTTTCTCATATATTCTCCTAAATTTCGAAATCTTTATTCAGTTTGTCGGAGCGCGCGAACTCATTCAAAATGATTTATTTGAACCTTTTCCGACATCCCGTTACCATCATTCTACACCACTAAATTTTAAAGTTTTCTTAAAATAGATGTTTTAACTGTTAATTATTGATTAATTTAAGGTTAATTTTAGAAGTAAAGCTATTATTGCTTGGATATTGCTATTTTGTAATTTTTTAGTTTGAAACTGAAACAATACAGTTTTTTAAGATATCAGGTTTCGAGATTTTTATTTGTAAGTTTTTTACTTTATACAGTTTGTATAGTTTAGTTTCAAAGTAGATTATTGCATCTTCTATAAGTAAAAACTTTTTCATTTTCATTTTAGATTCTATTAGAGATGATATTTCACTATAATCAATAAATACATCTTTTTTAAACTTATATTCAAAAGATACATTTATAACTACTTTTTGTTTTTTTACTCGTTCGAAATCAAGTATTCCAATAATACATTTAAAGCTTAGGTCTTTTATTTCTACTTTCATTTATACAACTCTTTTTTCTTCACCCTTAATAACTCTTATGATATTTGGAATATGTTTGTAGTATATAATGAATGCGATAATATACATAGGCATATTTGAACCTACATTTAATCCATCATTTAAAAAACTAGCTGAGATTATTACAACTGTAAGACCAAGAAGAGAAGATAATGAAGATATTTTTAGAACTTTAGCACATACAATCCATGTAAGAGCACCGATTAAAGTTGGAATTGGAATAAGTGCTATAAATACACCAAGCCCAGTAGCAACTCCTTTTCCACCTTCTAATCCTAAGTATATAGAATAACAGTGACCAAGTACAGATAAAACTGCAATTCCCCAAAGTGTAGATTCACTAGCTTGCATACTCATAGCTACAAGTAAAACAAGTGTTCCTTTAAGTGCATCAAGTATAACAGTTGCAAGTCCTAGTTTTTTTGCTAATGCAGGGTTTGTTTCTTTTACTACTCTTAATACATTTGTTGCACCAATTGAACCACTTCCTGCACTTTTTACATCAACTCCTGCAAAAAACTTTGCAAGTAGTAATCCAAAAGGAATTGAACCAATTAAGTAAGCGCTTATGTAAAATAAAATATTTGAGTTAGTGAAAAAATCCATCTATTACCTTTGTTATTTGTTTAATCAAATGGATTATAACAAAGATTTTGTTATATTATCATTTATAAAAACATTTAATTGAAGGTTTGTTTTGAATTTAAAAGAAGAGATTATAAAGCTAAAAGAAGAATTAGATGTAACATTGGTAGCTCATTTTTATCAAAGAGATGAAGTTTTTGAGTTAGCTGATATTACAGGAGATTCATTAGAATTAGCAAAAAAAGCTAAAGCTACTGATTCTGAGTTTATTGTATTTTGTGGTGTTGGTTTTATGGGTGAAAGCGTAAAAGTTATGAGTCCCCAAAAAAGAGTTCTTATGCCAAAGATTGCATGTTGTGCAATGGCTAGAATGATTGATGAAGGTTATTATGAAGAAAATCTTGTAAAAATCAATGAAGCAGGAATTGCAAATGAAGATATTTTACCAATTACATATATAAACTCAAGTGCAGCAGTAAAGGCAAGAGTTGGAAAAATGGGTGGTATGGTTTGTACTTCATCAAATGCATATAAGATTATTGAAAAAGGTCTTAAATCTGGAAAGAAAATATTTTTCGTACCAGATAGATGTTTAGGTCAAAACTTTGCAAAATCTTTAAATCTAAAATCTGCAGTAGTTGGAGATGGAAGTGATTTAAAAGAAGCTGATATTATTTGTTATAACGGTTTTTGTTCTGTTCACCAACAATTTACTGTTGAAGATATAGAGTTCTATAGAGAAAAATATCCTGATATTTTAATTGCAGTTCATCCTGAATGTGATCCAAAAGTTTGTGATGCAGCTGATTATGTTGGTTCTACTTCTCAATTAATTACATATATTAAAGAATTACCAGAAGATCAAAAAATTGCAGTTGGTACTGAGTTTAATATGGTAAATAGATTAAGAACAAAAAATACTTATATTTTATCTTCAACAAAGCCTGAATGTCCAACTATGAATGAAACTACTTTACAAGATGTTTATAATACTTTAAAATCAATCAAAGATGATAATATTATGAAAGAAACAGAAATTGTTGTATCAGAAGAAAATACAAAATATGCAAGATTAGCTCTTGAAAGGATGTTTGAAGTATGATTAATATTAAAAAATTTGTAAAAAATGCTATTGTAGAAGATAATGGAAGAGGAGATTTATTCTTTGACGTTGCTCCAAAAGGTAGATTTAAAGCAAGAGCTATTTCAAAATCTGATGGAATAATTGCAGGTATTCAATATGCAAAAGTACTAGCTCGAACAGAAAAATTTGATTGCAAGTTTTTAAAACAAGATGGTGATGTGATTAAAAAAGGTGATGTGATTGCAGAACTTGAAGGTAAAGCTTCTATTCTTTTATCAAGTGAAAGAACTTTTTTAAATATGCTTCAACACGCTTCAGGAATTGCAACTATGGCAAATAAGTATGCAAAACTAATGGAAGGTACAGGTGTTGTTTTATTAGATACTAGAAAAACAAGACCACAGCTTAGAGATTTTGAAAAGTATGCTTCAAGAGTAGGTGGAGCAATTAACCATAGACTTGGACTTGATGATTGTTTGATGTTAAAAGATACACATATGCGAACAATTAAAAACTTAAAAGAGTTTATTCTAAGAGCAAGAAAAAGAATTTCTTGGGTTACAAAAATAGAAATTGAGTGTGAAACTTTTGATAATGTAAAAGAAGCAATGGATGCAGGTGCTGATATTATAATGTGTGATAATATGAATACGGATGAAATAAAAAATGTAGTTAAATTTAGAAATGAAAACTACCCTCATATTTTATTAGAAGCAAGTGGAGATATTAATCTTGAAACTATAAGTAAATATGCAAAAACTGGTGTTGATGCTATTAGTAGTGGAAGTATTATTCATCAAGCAACTTGGTTAGACTTCTCAATGAAGTTTGACTAATCATTAACTTTTGGTTAGTTTTAATTATATAGAATAACGAATATAAATTATAAGGATAGGTATTGAAAAAAGATTTCATAGTAAGTAATAAAATTGATATGTCAGCATACACAAAAGCTTTAAAACTAATTGAAAAAAGCAGATACATTTTGATTATTACTCATGTAAATCCTGATGCTGATAGTATCTCTTCTGCACTTGCTTTATCAAATTTATTTTCAGAAAATAAAATAAAACATAAAGTATTTAATATAAGTTCTGACTTACCACAAAATTTAGATTTTATTAGTAGATTTGATAAAATCACAGACCAATTACCAAAGTTTTTTGATTTAGCAATTAGTGTTGATTGTGGAACATATCCACGATTAGGTTTTAAATTAGATGAAAATATTCCTTTAATTAATTTTGACCATCACAAATCTAATAATAACTTTGGGACTTTAAATATAGTAGACCCAATGAAAAGTTCAACTGCTGAAATAATTTATGATTTTTTTAAGCATAATGGTTTATATATTACAAAAGATTCAGCAACTGCACTTTATGTAGGAATATATGATGATTCTTTGGCTTTTTCACTTTCACGTTGCGACGAATTAACATTTGATAAGGTTAACTTTTTAGTTCAATGCGGAGCTAGTCCATCTGGTATTGCAAATAAACTTTTAAGAAGAGATTCTTTAGCAAAATATAGAATAATTCCAAAAGTATTAGATAGTTTAGAGCTATTTAAAGAGGGTGAAATAGCTACTATTATTGCAAGAAAAGAATGGTTTGAAGAAACTGGTGCCCACAATAGAGATTGTGAAGATGCATTAGAAATGATTATGAGTATGTCAATAGTAAAAGTTGCAGTATTTGCAAGACTAGTTTCAAATAGAGCAAGAATATCTTTACGTTCAAAAGGAAATATTGATGTTTCTAAAATTGCAGGACACTTTAATGGTGGTGGACACTTTAATGCAGCTGGATGTTCAGTTGATACAGATAATATAGATAAAGCAAAAGAATTAGTTTTAAAGGAAATTTTTGAATTATACAAATAGAAAAAAACAAAATAAAGCGAAAATGGTATTAGTATATATTATTATCGCAATAATAATTGGACTTGGAGCATTTGTATTCTTATCTCCTACATTTGAAAAAAATAGTCCAAAAATTTCATTAGAAAATGAAATTTATTGGAATTTAAAATCTCCTTTAAAAGTAAATTTTACAGATGATAATGAAATCGCGTCATATGTGATTACATATTTTGATGATAATAATGAAATCAAACTTGATACAAAAACATTAAATTCATCAAAAGGTTCAATTGATTTAAATATATTTGCACCTAAGATTGATTTAAATAGAAAAACTAATAATGCAATGTTAAAAATAGAGGTTTCAGATAAGAGTAAATGGAACTTCTTTATGGGGAATAAAGCTACTAAAGAGATTAAAATAAAAGTAGATAAAAAAAATCCAATTGCAAATGTATTAAATAATTCTTATTCAATAAACCAAGGTGGGAGTGCTACTGTTATTGTTGAAGTTAAAGATGAAAATTTAAAAGATTTTTATATCTCTTTTAATAATGAAGAAAGATTTGAATTATTTCCATTTTACAAAGATAATTTTTATATTGCAATAATTGCATGGCCTATTGAAATTAAAGAGTTTCAAAGAGTTAATCTTGTTGCAATTGATAAAGCTAGAAATAAAACAGTTACAAAAGTACCTTTATATATAAAAGAATTAAAAATTAAACCTGATAATATTAAAATATCAGATACGTTTATTAATAAAGTAAGTAAAAATGTACTTGCAAAAAGTGGATATGATATTCCAGATAATCAAGCAGAAGTTTTTGTTAAACAAAATAAAGATTTAAGAAAAAGAAATGTTGATACGATTAAAAGTGAAACTAGAAATAATATGAATAAAGAAAAAGTTTCTAAATTTAATATCAAAGAGTTTAAAAGATTACCTTCATCAATGACTTTTGCAGGTTTTGGTGAGAGAAGACATTATACATATAATGGTAAAAAAATTGATGAAGCATGGCATCTTGGTATGGATTGGGCTAGTGTAAAAAAAGCTAAAATCTTTACTACAAATGCAGGAAAAGTTATTTTTAATGACTATTTAGGAATTTATGGAGATACTATTATTATCGACCACAAATTTGGTTTAGCAACTTTATATGCTCATACAAGTAGAGCTGCTGTAAAATTAAATGATGAAGTAAAAGCAGGACAATATATTGCAAATACAGGTTCATCAGGTGCAGTTTTTGGTGATCATTTACACTTTGGAGTGTTAATTCAAGGAATAGAAGTTAACCCAACTGAATGGCTTAGCAAGTATTGGGTTAGAGAAAATATTACTAAAATAATTGACAATGCAAAGAAAGTGATTGATAGCAAATGAAACAAAGAACATTAGCAAAAGAAGTTGAAATAGTTGGTATTGGCCTTCACAAAGGCGTTCCGGTAAAGATGAAATTAGAACCCCTAGAAGCAGATGCTGGAATAATATTTTATAGAGTTGATACAGGAATAACAATTCCTTTAACTATTGAAAATGTAGTTGATACAAAAATGGCAACAGTTATTGGAAAAGATGGCGTTGTTATTTCTACTATTGAGCATTTATTATCAGCTTTATATGCATATGGAATTGATAACTTAAGAGTAGTTATTGATAATGATGAAGTTCCTGTTTTAGATGGAAGTTCTGCTGGATATTGTATGCTTATTGAAGAAGCTGGAATTAAAGAACTTAATAAAAGTAAAAAAGCTATAAAAGTAAAAAAAGAAGTTGAAATTACAACTGAAGATGGAAAAAGAGTTACATTAAAACCATCAAATAGAATTATTTATGATTTCCAAATAGCTTTTGATCATCCATCTATTGGTGAACAAAATTTCCATTTTGATTACTCTATTAATGAATATAAAGAGAAAGAGAATATTTCAAGAGCTAGAACTTTTGGTTTTTTACATGAAGTTCAATATTTAAGAAGT
>NYWO01000035.1 GCA_002685075.1 Arcobacter sp. | reverse complement strand
TTAGAGATAGTATGACAAAACAAGCAACTAAAACTTTAAGAAGAGATGGATATTTAATTGCAAATATTTATGGTAAAGGTTTAGAAAATATTGCAACAGCTTTTAAAAATAATGAGTTTATCAAGTTTTTAAGAAACAAAGAAACAATTGCATTTGATGTTACTGTTGCAGGTACAGTTTATAAAGTAGTAGTACAAGAGTATCAAAAGTGTCCATTAACTTCAACTTTATTACACGTTGATTTAATGGTTGCACAACCAGGAGTAAGAGCATCTTACAAAATTCCAGTAGCAACTACAGGTGTTGCAAAAGGTCTTAAAAATAAAGGTCTTTTAATGGTTCACACAAAAAGAGTTCCAGTAAAATGTACAATTGAAAACTTACCAGAGAACATTACTATTGATGTAACTGATTTAGATACTGGAGATAATATTTTAATTAGAGATTTAACTTTAGCTGATTCAGTTGATTGTTTCTTAGATCCAAGAGTTCCAGTTGTTGGTATAATTAAAGCTAAGTAATCTTAACTTTATAATGCATTTAATAATTGGTCTTGGAAATATTGGTGAAAAATACCAACTAACAAGACATAATGTAGGATTTATGGTTATTGATGAGATAACCAAAAATCTTACAACTTCAAGTATAAACAAATCAAACTTTCAATCTACACTTTTAAAATCAGGTTATAATTTATTTTCAAAACCTACAACTTATATGAATAATTCAGGCGAGGCAGTTGGCTCTATTATGGATTATTATAAAATACCTCTTGAAGATATTATTGTTATACATGATGATTTAGATTTGCCATTTGGTACAGTTAAGTACAAAATAGGTGGAGGTCATGGTGGACATAATGGTCTTAGGTCTATTGATGCTCATTGTGGAAAAGATTATATTAGAGTTCGAATTGGAATTGGAAAACCTCAAAATAAAACTGATGTTGCAAATTATGTATTAAGCAACTTTTCAAAAGAAGAATTGAATAAACTACAAGATATAATAACTCATACTATTAAAGCGATCGAAGCACTTAAAACTGAAGAGATTGATCAGGTAAAATCCAAATTTACATTGAAGTAAAATGAGCATATTAACACAATATATTTTAAAAAAATATCTATTTAATTTTATTATTGTTCTAGTTTCTTTAGAACTATTTTTCGTAGGAATAGATTTCTTACAAAACTTTAAAAAATTACCAGATTCTGCAAACTTACAACTTTTATATGTATTATATAATGCATTTTTTACACTAACTTTAGCATTACCATTGTCTATTGTCTTTGGTTGGATAGTTACACTTGTAATATTTATAAAAAATAATGAATTAGTTGCTTTTAATGCACTTGGAAGTAAAAGTAAAGATATATACGCACCGGTTGTTAAAATATCAATATTTTTAATTACTTTACTAATTTTATTACAAATTACTCCTTTAGCTTATTCATATGAGCAAAAAAGAAAAATTTTACATAATGAGTATTTTACAAGCACAAAAGCAGATATTTTTTTAAAATATAATGATAACTATGTCTATTTCAAAAAACTTTTACCCTTAGAAAAAAAAGCTGAAGGGATACATATTTATAAAATAAAAGATAGAGATATTGTTCAATCTATTGTTGCAAAAAATGCATACTTTCAAAATAATAAATGGTATATAGTAGATGCAAAGATTATGAATAAACCCTCTAATTTGGATCAAGAAAATGCAAAACTAGATATTAAATATGAGAAGTTTTTAAATACACTTGAAGGTTTTAAACCTAAGATTCTTGATAATGTATATGAATCAAAATCTAACTTTTCAGTTCTAGATGCTGTTTCTGCTTTAGTGTTATTATCAAATCAAGGAATAAATACGGATAAAATAAGGGGTGCACTTTATAATCAAATAATAGTTTCTTTCTTTGTAATTCCTATCCTTTTACTTGTATTTGCATATGCTTCTTTAAACAGCAGATTTTTTAATGTAGGAAAGTTTACCTCTTTATCAATATTTGGTACATTAATTGTTTGGGGAGTATTTTTTATGCTTTACAAGTTCACAAGTGGTGGAATAATAATACCGGAAATTTCAATTTTATTGCCATTTGTCTTATGGATAATTGGTTCTTTAATATTTTATAAAAAGAAAATAGATTCTTAAAAAAGGTTGTTTGTGAAATCTCATACTAAAGCATATGGCGTTGTTCCCTACTTAGTTAGTAAAAATGATATAAAAGTATTATTATGTAAATCAGTTTTAAGTAAAGACAAATGGGGATGCTTAAAAGGTATGAAAGAAAAAGATGAGAACCCTTATGAGTGTGCACAAAGAGAACTATTTGAAGAAAGTAGTATTAAAGTGGAAATAGGACTTTTTGAAGACTATTTTGAGCAAGTAAACTTAGAAAAAGACATCGGTATTTGGCTAGTAAATGCTTCAAATATTGAAGGCTTAGATGGGATGTTTTTTGAAGAAAAATTAAAAAGTAACTACTTATCTTGGGAAAACTCAAAAGTTAAGTTTTTTTCTTTATCTAAGTTACCAAGAATAAGAAAAAAACAAATAAATTTAGTAAATGATATTAAAACTTTTTTAGAAAATACTAAATTATCTTCCTAGTCAAATCTTGCTTTCATTTGAAAGTAAGTATCAATTCCATTAGCCATACCTTCAGCAAGTAATTTTTGGTAATCACTACTGTATAAACGTTTACTTTCAATAGGATGAGAAATATATCCTACTTCTACAAGGATTGAAGCTTGTGGTGCATCTAAAAGTACCCAAAATGGTCCTGGTCTTGAACCTTTATCTTTTACTTTATATTTTTTTCCTACTGATGCTAGCATCTCTCTTTGAACATCAATTGATAGAAGTCTAGAGTATCTAAGTTTTGGACTGTTTAATGAAGAAAGAAAAGCTTGTGTATTTGAATTACTCATCTTTCTTATATCAGATTTATTTTCTACGGCTGCAACTCTTTTAGCTCTTTCTGTTTTTGCCGGACTTAAATAGTATGTTTCAATCCCACTAACTCTATGCGCATCTTTCTTAGGTACTGAGTTTGCATGAATTGAAATAAATACATCTGCATTTTTTCTCAAAGCTAAGTCAGTTCTTTTACCAACTTTTATAAAAGTATCACTTTTTCTAGTAAGGTGAACTTTATGACCTCTTTGTTTTAAAATATTATATAAATATTTTGCAACTTTTAGTGTTACTACTTTTTCATATTTTTTATTTGGTCCAACCGCACCAGGGTCATGTGCCCCATGTCCTGGATCAATTACAATAGTTTTACTTACAAAATTTTTATAAGGTAAGGATTTCTTTTTTTTAGTACTTGTAATACCCAAAATTTTTATAGTTAATTTTCTTTTATTTAAAATATAATAAACTTTTAAATCTTTTTTATTTGTGATTCTAATTCTTGTTGTTTTACTATCTTTATTTGAAACAATAATTCTATTTATTCCATCAATACTTAATTTAATAGGTTTTGTATATTTAAACTTACCTTTTAAATCAAAAATATCTTCATAATAACCATTGTTTTTATATGCAATATATGATAAGTCTTTTTTTGAAAAGTTTTTGTTAAAGACTATTTCTATAGTATTATTTTTTGTATTTATAGATCTAACTTCATTTTCTGTATCTATATAATTATTTGATACAGTTGTTGATGTTGTTGTAATAGTTTTAGGTCTTACTATTTTAACTACTTTTTTAGATGGTACAGATGATTTTACTGTATTTAAATCACGTATATTTATTATAAGTTGTTTATTCTTAATTGTATAAAAAGTTTTTAAATTCTTTTCATTTGCTAATACAATTCTTAGTGTCTTTGGCTTAAATTGTCCAATAGAGATTTTTTTAATATTATCAATTTTAAGTACAGTTGGCTGTGCATCTTTAAAATTTCCATTTATATCAAAAACATCTTTGTATATAGTTCCTTGATGAAGTTCAAAAAACTTAATATAATCTTTTGATATTTTATTATTAAAGTTTACAATTATTGAGTCATTTTGTGTATAAACAGAGCTTATTGAGTATTTAGAATTATTTGATACTTTTTTTATAGAAGCTTTTGTAGGTTTATTTTCTCTTTTTAGTAAAATTTCTAGCTTTTTTTCATCAGGAGTAGTGTTCTTTCTAAGCTTTTTACCTAAGATAATAATCTTTTTAAGTTGATTAATTTTTGCTTGTGAATCTTTTCTTAAAACAGCTTTTAAGTAGCTCATTTTGGCTGAACGATATTCTTCTTTCAAATCTTCAGCAGCTAGTGCTGAGATTGAAAAGCTTATGTACAGAAAAATAAGAATAAAAAATTTGTTTAAAATTTTTATTCTCCTTGAGTTAATTTTTCTATTAATTCTTTTACTGAAATAATTTTATCTATTTTATATCCATTTGCACCAGTAAAGAATAATCCTGTTTCTTCATCACCATTATAAGCAGCACCTAATCTATCTGCAATACAATATCCAACTGCTTTAGCTTCAACACCTCTATTACAAGGTGCTACACAGTTTGAAATACATTGTACTTTTGGTGCTGTATTATTTTCCATAGAAAATTGTAAATTAGTTCTAACAGATCTAGCGGGTAATCCAACTGGAGATTTTCCTAATTTAATATCATCTTTTTTTGCATTTAATAATACATTTTTTAAATTTGCATGAGCATCACACTCGTAAGTACCAATAAATCTTGTTGCCATTTGTACACCAGTACAACCCATAGCAAGGAATCTATCAATATCTTTTTTATCCCATACTCCACCAGCTGCAATAATTGGAATATTCTCACCCCAGTTTTTTGATTCTTCGATAACTGGTCCTACAATATTTTCTAATTGGAATTCTTCTTTAAAACAATCTTCATATTTAAAACCTTGATGACCACCACTTAGTGGACCTTCAACAATAATTGCATCTGGAATTCTATTATATTTTTTCCATTTTTTACAAATTAGTTTTAAAGCACGTGCACTTGAAACAATTGGAACTAACGCAACATCTGGATAATCTTGTGTAAATTCTGGCATATTTGTTGGAAGTCCAGCACCTGTAATAATAATATTAATACCTGCATCACAAGCATCTTTTACCATTCTTCCATAATCATTACATGCATGTAAAATATTACAAGCTAATGGTGCATCTCCACAAATTTTTCTAGCATTTTTAACAATTTCAAAGAATGAATCTCTTGAATAAAAGTTCATAGCATCTTTTGGTTTGTCTTTTTTCATAACAATTTGAACGTCGTCGCTCATATTTCTATAGTATCCAGTACCAACTGAAGATATAACACCTAGTGCACCTTCTTTAGATACGTTTCCAGCTAATTGATCCCAACTTATTCCTACACCCATACCACCTTGGATTATAGGGTGTTTTATTTCATATTTACCTATTTTCAAAATTAGCCCTTTATTTTATAATTATCTTAGCGAAATTCTTTTTACCTTTTTGTAAAATATACTCGCCAATTTGTAAATTTAATTTCTCATCTACAATTTTTTCTTGATTTATCTTTACGGCACCTGCTTTTACATCACGTCTTGCTTGAGACGTAGAGTTTACAAGTTTTGCATCTACTAATACTTGACAAATCCAAGTTTCACCTTCAAAAAAGTATTCATTCATATCTGTTGGAATATCTTTTTTGGCAAAAACTTTTTTAAATTCTGCTTTTGCTTCTTCACCAGTTCCTTCACCATGAAATCTATCAACGATTTCCATTGCTAAAGAATCTTTTACATCTTTTGGATGTAATGTTTTATTTTCTACTGCTATTTTTAATTCATCAATTTCTTTTAATGATTTTGAAGATAAAAGTTCAAAATATCTCCACATTAATTCATCTGAGATTGAAAGAATTTTTCCAAACATATCAAAAGCTTCATCTGTAACACCAATATAGTTACCTAAGGATTTAGACATTTTTTG
Organism: Arcobacter sp.; assembly: GCA_002685075.1. Taxonomy (GTDB): domain Bacteria; phylum Campylobacterota; class Campylobacteria; order Campylobacterales; family Arcobacteraceae; genus Poseidonibacter. The sequence goes on along the minus strand of NYWO01000035.1, from coordinate 3,219 downwards.
AACACCATCTAAACCTTCTAGAATTGGCATCATTAGTACAGCTTGTTGTTTACCAGCATTATATGCTTTTTGTAAAGTTCTTCCCATAAGAAGATTAAACTTTTGATCTGTTCCACCTAATTCAATATCTGTTTTCATAGCAACAGAATCATAACCTTGAAGTAATGGATATATAAATTCACTTACTGCAATTGGAGTATTTGATTCATATCTTTTTGAAAAATCATCTCTTTCAATCATTCTAGCAACAGTTAAATTTGAAGCTAATGAAATTAATCCACCTGTACCCAATTCTTTTAACCATTTTGAGTTAAACATAACTTCTGTTTTTGATTCATCTAAGATTTTAAATACTTGTTCTTTATAACTTTGTGCATTATCTAAAACATCTTGTTCACTTAAAACTTTTCTTGTTTCACTTTTACCTGTTGGATCTCCAATAGTTGCAGTAAAATCTCCAATTAAAAATTGAACAACTCCACCAAACTTTTGAAATAAAGCTAGCTTTTGTATTAAAACTGTATGTCCTAAATGTAAATCTGGTGCAGTTGGATCAAATCCTGCTTTAACATAGAAGTTTTCACCAGTTTCATAATATCTTGTAATCAATTTTTCAATTGCTTCTATGTCAATTATTTCTGACGTACCTCTTTTTATCTCTTGTAATGCTTCTTGAACTTTATTTTCCATTAATTATTATAACCTTTTTACTACTTGTTATAGGCATCTTTTTTCGAGAAAAATTCTATAACTTTTACTTTTTTTTCTACTATTCTTCTTACTTCTTCAATATTAGATTTATTTATTTCAAATTCTATATCACAATATTGTCTATATGAATGTAACTGTCTACCATATTCAACAGAAAGAATATACCCTTCATATTGTGACATATAAGAAAGAACTCTTGCTAGTTCACCTTTTGTGTTAGGCATACTAACCACCATTTTGTATTGGTATAATGTATCTTTTGTCCATTTACAAAATAGCATTTTATGTTTTGTCTTTATTTTATCGTAGGCTTTATCACACATTTTGTGATGTATAACCGCTTCATTTCCATCTTTAAATGCTACTATATCATCTCCAAACTTAGGATGACAACAATGGTCAAATGATACAGAATTTATACTAAAATTTGAATATATTAAGATGTTATCAAATTTAAATTCTTTAACTTTGCTAGTTAAGATTTTAAATCTAGTCATTATCCCTCTATCTTTAATGATTTTTTTCTCAATCATTTGCTTTGTATGCTTAAAATAATCAAGAACTTCAGCAATTTTATGAGGAGTATCAAGTTCATACTTTCTAGAAACATCTACATTATATCGTGAGAAGACAGTATCAATTATATTTCTTCCATACATATCATCAATCTCTTTTTGTCTTTGTGCACATAAAAGTTTGATTTGTTTTTTTGCTCTTGATGTTTGCACCATATCAATCCAAGAACACCTAGCTATTGCTGTATCTCCTGTTTCAATATTTACAATATCAGTACTTTTTAATTCTGTTAATAAAGGTTTTCTAATTTTATTTATAATACAAGAAGTTGCATTTTTCCCAACATCAGTATGAACAGCAAAGGCAAAATCATAAGCAGTTGAACCTAAAGGTAAATTAAATATTGCACCTTTTGGAGAGTAAACAACTATTTCCTCTGTATATAAGTCATCTTTAGTTTCTTGGTAGAATTCTTCTACATTTTCATTAGAAAATTCTAAAGATTTTAACCAGTTTAAATTTGTTGTTTGTTTTGCTCCTGATTTATATTTCCAATGCGCTGCAATACCAAATTCAGCTACTTTATTCATTTCAAATGAACGTATTTGAATCTCATATATTTTAGAATTATAAAATACAGTTGTATGTATCGTTTGGTAACCATTTTCTTTAGGTGTTGCAATATAATCTTTAAATCTAGAGATTAATGGCTTATATTCAATATGAATTGAACCTAATATTTTATAACAGTCTATATCTTCATCAACTAAAATTCTAATAGCAAAAAGGTCAAGTACTTCATCAATGGAAATTCCTTTTCTTTGCATTTTTAAATAGATAGAATAATGATGCTTAATTCTGCTGTAGATTTTAATCTTATCTAAATCAAATCCATTTTTTTCTAATAGCTTTTTTGTTGTTGAAATAAAACTATTAAAAGTAAGTTGCATTGCATGCTCTTCTTCTTTTAAGAAATCATCAATTTTTTTATACTCTTTTGGATAAATATAATAAAAAGCTAAATCTTCTAATGCATTTTTTAGTGTAGAAATCCCTAATCTATTTGCAATTGGAACATAAACTACGAGTGTTTCTTCTGCAATTCTTTTTTGCTTATTAGCTGGTAGAGCTTCAAGTGTAAGCATATTATGTAATCTATCACATAATTTTACAATAAGAACTCTAACATCATCAATAGAAGCTATTAGCATTTTTCTAAATGTTAGTGCAGATGAAATTAATTTTGAATCATTTGTATTATCAGATGGTACAAATTCACTTTCTCGTATTTCTACAATCTTAGTAAGTCCATCAACCATATGGGCAATATCATTTCCCCATCTATCTTTAACATAATCAAGAGAAAAATCTGTATCTTCAACAACATCATGAAGTAGGGCAGTTGCGATTATTGATTCTTCATTTGAAAAGTGAGCTGTAATGCTTGCTACTAGTATTGGATGAACACAATATGGTTCGCCACTTTTTCTATATTGACCTCTATGAGCTTCAATAATAAAATCAATTAAATCTTTAAGTTTGGGAGTTAGTGTAGTTTGAGCTTCAAGCTCTTTGATAGCGTCTTCAACATTATTTGTATGTTGAACTCTTTTAATAAATGGATCCATATTATATAACAGGTTATAAAAGCTAGGCTTTTATAACTAATCTCTGTCTACTAAACCTTCAATAACTAATAAACCGCTTGCAATTTCATCAATAGCAATATCAGTATATTTCATTTTTTGAGTGTTTTGTTCTAATAAAGGTTTAGCACCTTTACTTAATTCGTCAGCTCTTTGACCAACAGCAATAGCTAAAATATATCTATCATTATCAACTTTTTTTAAAGCTTTTGACATTCTTTCTTCTAATCTCATATTATTTCCTTTTTTAAGTTCTATTTTACGATTGAACACTTACTTGTATCACCGTTGATGATTTTAAGTAAATTACCTTTTTCACTCATATTTGCTACAACGATTGGTAGTT
>NYWO01000034.1 GCA_002685075.1 Arcobacter sp. | reverse complement strand
TATGTATAAAAACGAATTTGATAATCATTTAAGACAAAATAAAAAATTTAATGCTTATATGTTCTATGGACAATCAACATTTTTAGTTGAGCATTATTCACATATTGTAACATCTTCACTTGGACAAAAAGAAGAAATTGAAAAATTGTATTTTGATGAATATGATTTTAAATATGCTAAAGATAAATTACTTCAATCCTCACTTTTCTCTTCTAATAATATTTTACTAATTAAATGCGATAAAAAAATACCTAAAAAAGAAGTAGATATTTTAGTACAAGCTTGTAATACAAACCCAGATAGTACAGTTGTTTTCTCATGTATTGGTGATACAGATTTTAGATCAATGGAAAAAAGTTTTTCTCCTAAAACAAACTCTGCAGTTGTTCGAATGTTTGCACTAAATGATAATGAAGCAGTAAGAATGATTGAAAATGAAGCAAAGAAATTAAATATTAATTATGAACTTTCTGCACTTAATCATTTATATTTCATGCATAAAAATGATTTATCTTTATGTATTAATGACTTATCAAAACTAGCTATTTTAGAAGAGAAAATAACTTCAAATACTATAAATACACACTGTTTTGGAATTGGTGTTGTTTCTTTTGAGGACTTTTTACATAATTTATTAAGTGGAAAAGATATCTCAAATGACTTGAATCTTCTTTTAGAAGAGGGTGTTAATGAAATATTTTTAATAAACCAAGTTACTTCCTTTATTCAACAACTGTTTATGATATCTTCATATGCAAGAGCAATAGGAGCTCCAAATCCAAAAGAGATATTAGGATTTATTCCTCCTAAACAAGTATGGGAAAAGAAATCAAAACTAGCAATAAATATTAAACCTGAGAAATTTCAAGAAATGCTTGAATTTTTGTTAAATATTGAATTAGAACTAAAATCTTCAAGGATTGACAATTCAAATCTATATTTACAAGCAACTCTAAGAAAGTTTACAGTTTTATTTGGATAAAATCCATGACTTTATAAAAAAGTACCCTTGCTGATATTAGTGAAAACTAGAATACCGGCATAATCTAGAAGGAGAAAATAGATGAGCAAATTAAGACATTACGAAACAATGTTTATTATTAAGCCTACGTTAACTGAAGAAGAAACTGTAGCTCAAATCGATGCTGTTAAAGCAACAATTGAAAAGAATGGTGGAGAAATTGTTGCATGCGACAATATGGGTTCAAGACAGTTAGCTTACGAAATTGAAAAGCACAAAAGAGGTTACTACTTCTTAGCATATTTCAAAGGTGAACCTGCAGGAATTGCTGAAATCGAAAGAAATTACAGAATCAATGAAAATATCATTAGATTCATTTTCATTAAATATGAAAATAAAAAAGAGATTGCAGCATGGACATATATGAGTAACGAAGCGGCTAAAAAAGCTAACTAATTAAAAGTATAGGGATTTAGTATGTATAATAAAGTAATTATGGTAGGAAATTTAACAAGAGATATTGAGCTAAGATATTTACCATCTGGTGCAGCAATAGCAAAATCTGCAATTGCAACATCATTTAAGTATAAATCTGCAGCTGGAGAACAAAAAGATGAAGTTTGTTTTTTAGATTTCAATATGTTTGGGAGATCTGCTGAAGTTGCTAATCAATACTTACGAAAAGGCTCTAAAGTTTTATTAGAAGGTAGACTTGTATTTGAACAATGGACAGCACAAGATGGAACTAATAGAAATAGACACTCATTAAGAGTTGAAACTATGAAAATGTTAGATTCAAAAGGTGATTCAATGAACAATAATGCTGGGGACAACCAAGGTTATAATCCTCAAGGATCGTATAATCAACCAGCACAAAATGAATACAATAATACTTCGAAAACTCAAAATGCTCAAAACAACTATGGTGGTAATAATCAAGCAGCAAAAATGCCTGAACAAAAGATACCTGAAATAGATATAGACGAAGACGAAATACCGTTTTAGTAAATAAAGGAAAACAACATGGCTGAAAGAAGAAAGTACGGAAAAAAATATTGTAAATATACTGAAATGAAAGTAACTTTCATTGATTATAAGAACTCTGATTTATTAAAAATTTCTATGAGTGAAAGAGGTAAAATTATGCCTAGAAGACTTACTGGAAACTCTAAAAATTCTCAAGAGATGGTAGAAACTGCTATCAAAAGAGCAAGACATATGGCATTAGTTCCATATATCGTTAACACTAAAAATGTTACAGATGCAGCTTTCGCTAGATAATTCTAGTAAAAGTATATAAAAAAGGGAAGATGTAATTGCATCTTCCCTTTTTTTATGCCTAGATAAATTTATTTAATAAATATACTATCCTTGCATAATATATGTTTTATTTAAAAGTGCATCTTTTTTTGATTCTTTTTTGTTCCAAAGAGAATAAGATAAAAATTTTATAGCTTTTTTAAAATCTTCTTGTGAATCTTTGCTTATATAATCCATAAAACTTTCATTTATAAAATTATCTTCTAATAATTCTTTGTAATTTGGTGTATCTAAATATACAGTTTTTTTAGTATAGTATTTTGCCAGAAACCAAAGATTTAAAAATTCATCACTGTATTTGTGAAGTACACTTCTAGCAAAATCTTCAAAAGTTCTATATCCACTATTTTCGAATTCATCTATTATGATAGTAAGTATCTCTTTTAAGCTATTTATTGGAACTGTGTTAAAAACTCTTTTTGCAGTTTTTTCTCCATTTGTATATAAAGCACCTAAATAAATCCTTGCAGTCTTTTCTCGTCTTCCATAAATATTTGATTTTAAGCCAACTAATCCAATATCACTATGTTCATGTTTTGCACATCCTTTTAAGCATCCTGAGAAACCTACTAATAGATTATATTCTTCAATCTTTTCTAATGGTAAAAATGAGATTTCATCTTTTATATTCCAATATGCATAAGGGCAGTATTCACTACCCACACAAGCTATTACTGTTCTATTTCTATTATAATTTTCTAATAATATACTTTTTTCTTTTAAGTTAAAAAGATATATTTGCTGATCAACTCCTAATCTTACTTCTAAATTATTCTTTGATGCATAACTTGAGATATTTAATAACTCATCTGCTTTTAGTCTTGCAAATTCTGACCTATAACAAAAGCTAAAAGTTCCATCTTTCAACTGTTCATATTCACTAAAAGATACTTTTTCTAGTAAAGTTTTTCCTTTTGTTGTAAACTGTTTCTTATACTCTTCTTGTAAAAAAGTTCGAAACAGTTCAATACCAATCTCTTCTAATAAATGAAATAATCTTGTTCTTTCTCTATCTAATCTTAAGCCATGTTTATTAAATACCTTAACAATAATTTTAAAAACTTCTAAAACTTCATTTTCTTTTAAAAAGATATTTGCACATTGTGCAAGTTCACTGTTTTTGCCACCTAAATATAGATTAAATCCATAAGTTTTATTTTTTTTTGCTAAAGCAAAATATATGTCACTTGCAAAAAATGAAGCTTGATTTACATATGAACCTGAAATTGTAGTTGATAATCTTCGTGGAAGCAACCCAAGAAGTTCTTCATTTTTTAAAATATATTTTTGCATTTGAACAATATATGGATACACATTAATTATATTATATTTGCCTCTTCCATCAAAAATATCTGTAGTTATATTTCTAATATTATCTCCAAAACTCTGCCATGTATTTATACCAATATTTTCTAAAGTTTTAAATACTTCAAGGATGTTTGCTGAGTCTAGTTTATGTAGTTGTATTCCAGCACGAGCTGTTAAAATAATATCAAGTTCATATTTCTTACAAATTAAACCAAGAGTCTTTAATTCTAGATTTGTAATTCTTCCTGCAGGAAATCTAAGTCTTAACATAAACTCTTCATCATTTAACTCATTGTTATAAATACCAAAATCTTGTAATAATAACATATCTGAAAGTGTAAGATTATCAAAGTCTAAACGATCTATAGTTTTATAATAATCATAAGGTTTAATTGCTTTTTTTAGTTTTTCTCGAATATTAAAAGATTCAAAATCTTCTTTTGTATTCATCTCTACAGAATCTAGTATTTGCTTACTCATATAAAATACCTTGTATTTTTAAAAGAGTATATCTTAAGTAAAGCTTTGTTTTATAGACTTATATCAATTTTTAAGTTTTAATTGTGTTTATGGTATTTGTTTGTATTTGAGAAAAAGTAATTAAACTTTTTCCCAAACAACACCTGAAGGAGTATCCATTAATGAGATTCCAAGAGCTGTAATCTCATCTCTTACCTTATCAGCAATTTCAAAATCTTTAGCTTTTTTAGCTTCAGTTCTTTTTTCTATTAAGTTTTCGATTGTAGTTTTTTCTTCATCACTTATTCCAAATTGGAAATAAGTGTATGCATCTGTTGAGCCAATTCCTAAAATATTAGAGATAAACTCTATATTTGAAACTAATTCTTTTTTTAGTGCTTTATCTTTAGGATTTGCATCAAGCCTATCATTTGCATTTGAAATCATTTCATCAATAGTAGAAAGGGCTTTTGATGTGTTAATATCATCATTTAAAGCTGCAAACATTTTTTCTTTAAACTCTTTGTTAACTTCTGAGCTTGCTCCTGCATAAACTCTTTTTTTAACTCTATAAAGCTTATCAAGTCTCTTTTTTGAAGATAATAAATCTTCTTCATTAAAGTTAAAATCTGTTCTATAGTGAGCTGTTAATAAATAAAATCTAATAACTTCACCGCTGTATGATTTAAGTACATCTTTTAGGAAAAAAGAGTTACCAAGTGATTTACTCATTTTCTCACCATCAATATTTACAAAACCATTATGCATCCAATATTTTGCAATTTCTTGATTTGATGAACATCTAGTTTGTGCTGCTTCATTTTCATGATGTGGAAAAAGTAAATCAGCACCACCACCGTGAATATCAATTTGATAAGGAGTATTTTTATAAGCTAAATGTTTTTCTATCATAGCAGAACATTCAATATGCCAACCAGGACGTCCATTTCCAAAATTTGCTTCAAAAATTACATCTTCATCTTTTGCAAATTTCCATAAAGCAAAGTCAGATGAATTTCTTTTTTCAGTATTTACTTCAACTCTTGCTTGTGAATTTTCATCACTTGCTCTTTTTGAGATACTTCCATAAGTTGTGTCTTTTGATGTATCAAAATAAACACCATTTGAAATAACATATGCGATATCTTTAGAGATTAAATTATTAATCATCTCTTTCATAATTTCAAGGTTTTGTGTAGCTTTTGGTTCTATTGTATTATCTAAGACATTTAAAGCTTTCATATCAGCTTTATAAGCTCTTATGTATTCACTTGTAATATCTTCTAAACTTCTTGAAGTTTCATACATCTTTTTTATGATTTTATCATCAATATCAGTAAAGTTTTTAGTCATTGTTACTTCATAGTCATTCATTTTTAAAACTCTATGAAGTAAATCAAATGCAATAGCAGAACGCGCATGACCTAGATGTGAATCATCATAAACTGTTGGTCCACATACATAAATCTTTGCTTTTTTTTCTTCTATTGCTTCAAATAAAACTTTTTGTTTTTTTACTGAATCATAAATATATATATTATTCATTTTATTTAAATAACGCTTCTAATGAAGAAGTATCTGTTGTTTTTTCTTCTCTTCTTTCATTGTTACCTTCAACAGTTGGAGTTGAACCTTCAATTTCTACTAATTCAATTTCATATTTAGTAAGCATTGATGCAAGTCTAATATTTAAACCAGCTTTTCCAATTGCTTTTGATTTTTGATCACTTGGAATTGTTACAATTGCTTTGCCTTTATCTGTATGTGTTGGTACTTGTGTAATCTCAACCTTTGAAATAATTGCAGGTGATAAGGCACGTGATATAAACATTTCTGGAATAGTTGAATATTCAACACAATCAATATTTTCTCCACTTAATTGAAAAGAAACAGCAGAAATTCTAATACCTTTTACTCCAACAACTGCACCAATTGGATCAATTTGCGGGTCAATACTAGTTAATGCAATTTTAGCTCTAGATCCAGGAATTCTAGCACTTGCTTCTATAATTACTTTTTCATCTTTAAGTTCAGGTACTTCAAGAGCTAATAAACACTCTAAGAATTTTGGAGAAGTTCTTGAAATATCAATAATTAAACCATTAGTTTTATCTATATTAACACCACGAACTACAGCTTTTACAGTATCTCCTACTTTAAAAGTTTCACCTTTAATTCTACTTTTTCGCTGAAGCATTCCTTTTACTTCACCAATTTCGATGTAAGTATTTTCTGACCTATCAACTCTAGTAACTACACCAGATACAACTTTTCCAATTTTATCTTTGTATTTACCAAGTAAGTTTTCTTCTATAAATCTTTGTATTTTATATTCAAAATTATTATGTAATATTGTTGCAGCATTTCTTCCCATATTTTCAAATTCTAAATCGTAATCAATAAAATCACCAATTTCTAAATCTGCGTCAATTTCTTTTGCTTCATCTAGGTCAATAAAGTTTTCAGCGTTAATTTCATTTCCATATTCATCTTCTACTTCACCAGTTAATCTTTCATCACCAACTGCTAAAACTTCAATTTTTTGTGATAATTGTAATTTTTTATTTTCTCTATCAATATTTGCATCGAATCTTAACGTTTCATCAACCATTTTTTCTGCTGTTTTTATAAGTGCTTCTTTTAAAGCATTTTCAACATTTTCAATTTGTAGACCTTTTTCATATGCAATTGAGTCTAAAATATCTATAATTTTGTCCATTAATAACCTTTAATAATCTTTTATTTGTTGACATTGAAATGTA
>NYWO01000033.1 GCA_002685075.1 Arcobacter sp. | reverse complement strand
TGTCTGGTTGTTTTTTGGTAAATTATTTTTATTTTTTGCATATATTTTTATTGATTTACCATTTAAAATACTTTTTGAATCATCTATATAAAGCTTTCTTTTTTTAATTTCTCCTCTTAAGTTAAAAGCTATTTCATTTTGATTATTAGAATTAAAGATATCGATTTTTCTTGCATTTATAAATAAAGATTTATAGTTTTTAAATCGAGTATTTTCTTCTAAAACTGAAAATGAATCTATTTCTTTTAAGCCATTATAATCAACAATGTCATTTACTTGTAAAGTGTATTTATATCCAAGTTTGAGTTCTTGTGCATGTTTATAAATATAAATAGCACGATCATTTTTTTGCTTTATAATTGCACCTGTTTTACTTTTGTAAATAACAACTGCATCTTTTATAATAGCTGGTTCAACTAGCTTCATCTTAGTGTATAAGTCACTTATTTTATTTAGATCTTTTTTGCTATTTTTTTTAATCTCTTTTATTGGATTTGTTTTCTCTTTTGATGTTGAAAATTTTGCATAAATAGGTAAATGATCAGAATATCCAGCTCCTACATGAACTTTATTATATCTAGAACCTTTCATTTGCCATCTTAAAACTTTGTTGTTTCTATATAAATAATTTGGTTTAAAAACTTTAAATGATTTATGAATATATGAGATATTTTTAGTATCTAAAAGAGCAGGGGAAAGAATTATATTATCAGGAGTATTACTTTGTGTTCTATACTTATTTGAGAATCTATCACTTGTAGGTAAATCTAACCAAAGATTAAAATGAACTTTTCTTTTTTGCTTTAAAACATCATCATAAGTAATATATTTATTTCCTAAGGTTGTATTTAATACTTGGTTTATTCCAGTAACTCCTGAAGTATTATTTAGTTTTTTATTATATTTAAAACTTCTATCTTCATCATAGTTAGAGTTAAAATCTCCTACTAAAATATAATCATAATCTCTAGGAAGTTTTGAAAGTCTATCTTGAAGTTTTTTTGCAAATTTTACTCTATAGCTTTCAGCTATTCTTTTTGAAGGCCAGTGATTATTAAAAATTTTAAACTCTTTATTTTCTAATTCAAAAGTACTTTCTAAAATAGGTCTAAATATTTTATTTGTAAATTTTACATCAATTTGTCTATTATTTTTGATTTTAATTTTTGATAGAAACCCAAGACCAATTGAAGACCTTGAATATTTTACAAATGATGAGTATTTATATTCTGGAAGTTTTTTTAATAAAAGTTGCATAACTTCTCTATTTTCTATTTCTTGAAGAGCTATAATATCTGCATTAATGTCTTTGATAACTTTTACTGCATTATTGATTTTGATATTGAAGTTTTTTTGGTTCCATTTTGAAGAGGTATTAGGAATAAACTCTTTATATTCACTATTTTGTTTTTTTAAGTCAAATAAGTTTTCTGCATTGTAAGATGCGATAACAAAATCTTTTGCATAAATATTTAATGCAAGAAAGAGTAATAAAAGTGTTTTTATCAAAGGGTTTCTCCAGTAATTTTTTCTTATATTACCAAAGATATTATTTCTGTGAGATAAAAGAATAAAAAGTAAGTAAGAAAAGCTTCTTACTTGACTTTTTAACTAGTCTATTTTTTAGAATTTAATCTTGATTGATATTCTTGTGGGTGTTTACATACTGGACAAACTTTAGGAGCTTTTTTGCCTTTATGAATGTGTCCACAAACTTCACAGAACCATTCTTCCTCTTCGTCTTCACTTACGTGTTCAGCACCTGCTTCAAGTCTTTCAAGAAGTCGTCTGAACATTTTTTCATGTTCAACTTCAATTTTACCAATTCCTGTAAATAATCTTGCTGCTTCACTATATCCTTCTTCTTTTGCAATTGCTGCAAAATCTGGATACATAGTTACATTTTCATAAGATTCACCTTCAATTGCATGATTAAGGTTTTCTATTGTATCTCCAAAATTATTGTCAGTTCCAGATACCATTCTATTGTGTAAAGCTAATTCTAGTTTAGCATGTGTCTTTTCATTATTTGCAGCTCTTTGAAAGTGTTCAGCAATATCTCTATAACCTTCTTTTTGTGCAACTTTTGCAAAGTATTCATATTCATTTCTAGCCATTGATTCACCAGCAACTGCTTTCATTAAATTTACAAGAGTAAGATTCTCTGTAATCATATCCATTGCTTGACCACAACAGTGTAATTCACCACCTCCTACATTTTGAACTTCAACTTCATTACCACATTTACTACATTTATATGTTTCGTATTGTCTCATTAATACTCCTTATGATTTATAATTTAATTTTATAGTTTATCTGATTAAATCACTATTAAGTTATCCTACAGTTACATCTTTATTTCTTTTTTTAAAGTACTCTTTTTCTACTGCACATAAAGGACACTGTTTTGGTGGTTTTTTACCTCTATGAACATGTCCACAAACTTCACAAACCCATTCTTCATCTTTATCATCAGATTCTAAGAATCCTTCTTTGATTAATTCTTCTTTTAACTCCAAGTATTCTCTTTCGTGTTCAACTTCAACTTTTCCAATCCCTTTGAACATTCTTGCAATCTCTTTTAAACCTTCTTCTTTTGCAATAGCTTCAAAGTTTGGATACATTTCTTCATGCTCATATTTTTCACCGTCTGCTGCATATTGAATATTATTTGTTGTAGAGTCTAATTCAATATTATTAACTAATTTATTATATGCTTTTAATTCTGCAATCGCATGGTATTTCTCATTTTCAGCAGCTTCTTTAAAGAATCTTGCAATTCTATGTAAACCTTCTTCAAATGCAATTTCACCAAAGAATTCATATTTATTTCTTGCTTGTGATTCACCTGCAAAGGCTTTCATTAAATTTACAGCTGTTAAGTTTTCTGTAATCATTTCCATCTCATTTCCACAGCATGATAATTTTGCTGTCTCATTTGCCTCTTGTACTTCTACTTCACATCCACATGTATTACATTTATAAGTTTGATATTGTTTCATTTTTTAATCCTATTTATTTTATAGAGGATAATTTTTATCCTTTGGAGAATTATAATAGAATTAAACTTAAAGGAAAATTATTATCTTTTAATAAAAATATGTTATAATACTGATAATAAAGATTAGTTAGTATAGATTAATTAATTTTTATATTAAGGTGAAAATAAATAAATTATATAGTATTATTTCACGAAAGGAAGAATACAATGACAAATTATACAGTTTTATTAAAGAATTATGATTTGAAAGTAACACCTCAAAGAGTTGCTATTGTCGAGGAACTTTACTTAAATGGTCATATGAATATTGACGATTTATATCAAAAGTTGCTTGCAAAGTTTCCTTCTATTTCACTTGCAACAATATACAAAAATATTAATGCAATGGTGGAAAAGGTTTTTCTTTCAGAAGTAAAAATACCAAATGCTAAATCAGTTTTTGAATTAGTAAAAGAAGAGCATGCACATTTAGTATGTTCAAATTGTGGTAATATTGAAGATATGATGTTAGATATATCAAGCGTTCTAAAGGAAGTTACTTCAAAAAGTCAATTTAAAATTGAGTCTACAAATTTAGTTTTATCTGGACTTTGTTCAAATTGTAATAAATAAAAAATATTAAAGTCTAGCTTTTAAGCTAGACTATTTTGTACTACTAAAGCTAAAATTACCATCAAAGCAATTCCCGCAGATTTATTATAAAGTCTATTAGCAGTTATAAACACTAACATTAATGATGCAATAAATGCAGCTGCTATATCAAAGAAGTTTGCGTGAAGATCTACATTTAATGGATTTATTAAAGCAGATACACCTAATACCATTGTAAAGTTTGCAACATTTGATCCAATAATATTACCAATTGCTAAATCTGTATTATTATTCATTGCTGCTTTAATTGAAATAGTAAGCTCAGGTAATGATGTACCAAATGCAATCAAGAATAAGCCAATAACCCATTCAGAAATTCCAAAACTTCTAGCTATATTTGATGCACTATCAATTGCAAAATCAGCACCAGCTACAACAAATACAAAACCAATTGCTAATAAGGCAGCTGTTTTACCCCATGCAAATTTTTCTTTTGCTAACTCTTCATCTATTTCTTCAATAGCATTATCAGAGATTAAGAACATTAAATATCCAGCCATTAGTGCTAAAAATAATATACCATCAACAAAGTTGATTTTTCCATCTATTCCCATTAATACAAATGCTAAAATTGGGAATAAAGACCATGCTGAATCTTTTGCAAATAAATCTCTTGATGGATTTATTTTTTTTGCTATTAAGAATACAACTCCTAAAACCATGGAGATATTAAAAATAGTACTTCCAATTACATTGGCAACTGCAATATCTGCGCTTCCCTTCATTGAAGCTGACATTGAAACCGCCATTTCAGGTAATGAAGTACCAAGTGCTACAAGTGTTGCTCCAATTACAAAACTTGAAATATTGTAATGCAATGCAATTTTTTCACTTTGTTCTATAATAAAATCAGCACCATAAATTAGTGCTGCCATAGAGATTACAAATATAAATATATCCATTTTATGAATTCCTTACTATTAAGCTATTTGGTAAATGAAATTGTTTGATTAACTCTTCTTCTTTTTCTCTATGTTCACCTGAATCAATCTCATGATCAAAACCTAGTAAATGTAAAAGACCATGAATAAATAGAAGTGAAAACTCTTCATGGGATGTATGTCCATATTCTTTGGCTTTATCTTCTACAAAATCTAAAGAAATAACAATAGAACCTAAAGGCATATTAGACATATCAAATTCTAAAGGAAAGCTAAGAACATCTGTTGCTTTATTTATGTTTCTATGCTCTTTGTTTAATTCTTGAATTTCATCATTATTAACAATAATTAATTCAATATCTTTAGATGTTAAAGAAGTAGTAATATCTTCAAGTAAAGAAGTATTTAAATCAAATGAAGTATTATTTTCTATATCAATCATAATTTACCTTTTTATTTTCGCGAGTATATCAAACTTTTGCAAATTAAAAGTTTAATTATAATAAAGTTAT
This sequence comes from Arcobacter sp., assembly GCA_002685075.1. Classification (GTDB taxonomy): domain Bacteria; phylum Campylobacterota; class Campylobacteria; order Campylobacterales; family Arcobacteraceae; genus Poseidonibacter. Next base: position 13,158 of record NYWO01000033.1, on the reverse strand, counting down.
ATCTTAAAAAATTAATATAAGGACTTAATATGGCTTTAGAAATTGGAATAGAAGATAGTATTGACTTTAAAGTAAAAAATAGTGACTTAGCGAGCAATTTAAATATTTCAAAAGATGATGGTTTCCCTGATGTTTTTGCAACTGCAAGAATGGTTGCATTAATGGAATGTTCGGCTGCAAAAATATTAATACCTTTACTAAAAGAAGGTGAACTTTCAGTTGGTGTTGGTGTAAATATAACTCACTTAGCTCCTACACTTGAAGGTGATACAGCAATTTCAACTGCAAGGTTTGATGGTATGGAAGGTAAACTTTTTAAGTTTTCAATTGAAGTTGTTGATTCTGCTGGAAAAATAGGAACAGGAACTCATACAAGAGCTATTGTTTCAACTGAAAGATTAATGTCAGGTGCTAAAAAAAGAGTTGCTAAGTAAGGCTTTATAACTCTAAATACCTTAATGAATAGAACTATTTTAAAATAGTTCTATCATTTTTGATACTTCATCTACAGGGAAAGTTTTTAGATTTAGTTTCATGTTTGGTTTTTGAGCAATTACTGCTTTTTGAATTCCTTGTGCTTGTGCTTCTTTTAGTCTCATATCTATTGAAAATACATCTTTTATTTCACCAGTTAATGAAACTTCTCCAATAAATACAGACTCTTTTGAAATAGGTCTATCTCTAAAAGAAGAAATAATAGCAGCAACCACAGCTAAATCAGCAGAACTTTCTTTGATTTTGATACCACCAGATATATTTACAAAAACATCATAGTGATTTAAAGGTAAATCTATCTTCTTTTCTAGTAAGGCTAAAAGCATATTTAATCTTGCTCCATCAAATCCTGTAGCACTTCGTTTGGGATTTGGATTTGTGCTTTCTGTTACAAGTGCTTGAACTTCTAGGATTAAAGCACGACTTCCTTCCATTACAATTGTAAGGGCTGAACCACTTTGTGCTTTTGACTTATCAAAGAATTTTGAAGTAATATCTTTTGCACTTACTAATCCTTCATTTGTCATCTCAAAAATACCAATTTCAGATGTTGAACCAAATCTATTTTTAAAACCTCTAAGCATTCGTAATTCTTTACTTGATTCACCTTCAAAATATAAAACTGTATCAACCATATGTTCTAAAACTCTTGGACCTGCAATACTTCCATCTTTTGTAATATGTCCAATAATAAACATAGCAATATTTGATTCTTTGGCTTTTCTCATAAGCTCAAAAGTAATCTCTCTTACTTGAGAAACGCTCCCTGGAGCAGATGTAAGATTTGAAGAGTAAATAGTTTGAATAGAATCAATAATAACTACTTCATAATTTACTCTTAAAAGTTCATCTTGTATCTCTTCTAGTTTTATTTCACTTAATAAATATACGTCATCATGATTTGCTTCAAGTCTATTTGCTCTTAGTTTTATCTGTCCAGCACTCTCTTCACCTGATACATAAAGTACTTTTTTACCACTTGCAGCTATTGAACCTGCTACTTTTAAAAGTAGTGTTGATTTCCCAACACCTGGACTTCCTCCAATTAAAGTAAGACTTCCTGGAACAATTCCTCCACCTAAAACTAAGTCAAACTCATCATTGTTAGAAGAGAATCTAACAACATCATCTTGTTGAATTTGAGTAATTGGTACTGCTTTTGTATCTGTATTTATAACTTTTGAAGTTTGTTTAAGTACTTCTTGCTGGTCTTGGTTTAACTCAACAAATGAATCCCATGAGCCACAGTTTGGACACTTTCCTAGCCATTTTGTAGCTTGCTCTCCACAGTGTTGACACTCAAATAGTGATGTTTTTTTCTTTGCCATTTTTATTCCTTAAAAATCTAGAGGAGATTTTATATCATTTTTGTTTAATTCTTTTACTACATGCGTGTATATCTAAGATAAATTCCATTTATATGTAAAATAATTTGTTTAACTTCTTCAATACTTAAAACTACCGGAATGTGTTTTTTTTCTTTTCCTTTTAAAGCTTGAATATTTCAATTTTCCCCATTTCTTTAGGATGTTTTTTATTATGATAAATTATATATCGTTTAATCCATCCTATATAAACTTGTTCAGTTCTAATACTATAATGTTTCATTCTTATTGTATCTCTCACAATATCTAATAGTTTTTTAGCCATTTTCTCTCCAATAATAGTATAAATATCAATTAAACAAAAGTACTAAAATGACCGATTCATCCTAAAAATTGATGATAGTAGGACATAATAGACTAATTAGCTAGTTATATCGTGAAGAAATGGTCATTAAAATAATATCTAATATATTAATAAAGCTATAAAAGTATGTCAATATGTAATTCTTTTTTTAGTAATCCCTAGGAATAGGCTTTTAGATATATAAATTATGATTGAAGCAAAAAGTTATTAAATAATGTATTTTAAGTCATATAGGACTATAATGTCCTACTAATAAATAGTTATCCATACAATATAAGGACCGTAATAAAGAGATGAAAAAAACTATACTAGCTCTTAACCATAAAGAAGCAAGACAATTCCTTTTAAAAAATGAAAGTTACTGTAATATTGATTTACCTCCATATTTAAACTTCACTATATTATTAACTGAGTTATCAAAGAAATTAGGTAGTAGAAATTTAAATGAATTTAAAAAACTTCTACCCACAACAGAACAAAATGGAGCTGGTAATAAAAGGTTCCAACCATCTGACTTTGAATATGTAAATTATAAACTATTGCATAATAAAAATGGAAAATTTGATTGGAGACCATTTGAACTAATCAATCCTATGTTATATGTTTCTTTGGTGCATAAAATGACAGAATCAGATAATTGGGAAAAAATAACAAAGAGATTTTTACATGTTAAAAGAAGAAGTTGTGTAGAGTGTATTAGTCTCCCTGTTGTTTCAGAGAATAAAAATTCTGATGTAAAAGAGCAAGTTTTAAAGTGGTGGGACGGAATAGAACAAAAGTCATTAAAACTTAGTCTTGACTTTAAATACCTTCATCACACTGACATTACAGACTGCTATGGCTCAATTTATACTCACTCTATACCATGAGCTATTCATTCAAAAAAAGTTTCTAAAAGCAAAAAAAATAGGAATAATAACAATCTTGTTGGAAACAACATTGACACTCACATTCAAGCTATGTCCTATGGGCAAACAAATGGTATTCCTCAAGGTAGTGCTTTAACAGATTTTATTGCTGAAATAGTTTTAAACTATGCAGATTTATTGCTTAGTCAAAAGCTTACAAACATAAATTCAAGTGACTTTAAAATACTACGATACAGAGATGACTATAGAATTTTTACAAATAACCCTACATTAGCAGAATCTATAATTAAACATTTAACAGAAGTTCTTATAAATCTTGGGTTAAAATTACACCCTCACAAAACAACTAGCTCAACAAATATTATTAACAGTTCTATCAAAGAAGATAAGTTAGATTGGTTATTATATAAAGATAATAGTTCTAATAGTATTCAAAAACAATTATTAGTTATTCATAATTTTTCAAATAAATACCCAAATTCTGGTACATTAACAAAGCAGTTACAAGAGATATCATCTAACATTACAAAAAAATCACAATTCAAGATTCTAAAACTATTAAAAAGTTTTATTTATACAGCAACTCACTGTGTCATGTGCTTAAAAGATTTTGACTACCACTACAAAAGGTGTATAAAACCAATAGTTAGAAAAAGGAAAAATTTTATCAGAAATGAAAATATTGAAGTATTAATAAGTATTATTGTAGATATTGCTTATCATAATCCAAGAACATACTCAATATCAAATATAATATTAAGTAAGCTGTTTAATCTGATTGATGATGAAGATGAAGCAAAAAAAATAATTGAAAAAGTCATTAAAAAATTCAAAACTATCCCTAATACAGGACATATGCAAATTTGGTTACAAAGGGCTATTATAAAAACTGGATATACTGATTTAGTATTTTGTGAAAAAATTTGTAATTTAGTAAATGGAGATAGTATCTTCTTATGGAATAATGATTGGCTTAACGAAGAAGTTATGGAACTTTTTAATCAAAACTCAATTTTAGATGATGACTCACTCAATAATATAAGTCCAATTATTAAAGATGATGAAGTGCTTATGTTTAATGGGCTATATGGATAACAAGAACGAGGAGACCAATAAATGTTATACACAGAAAGGTGAACATGAAAAAAGATATTGACTTTGATGTTTCTGCTACATATAATTTTATAGATACAATAAAAGAAATATCCAAGATTAAAGAGATAGATATTTCAATAGTTATAGAAGCAATAAAATATACAGAGTTAAAAAAGCAATCTGATTCAACAATACATAGTCAATATAGAATATCATCAGATTTACAACAAAGCATTAGAATTGGTTTTAATGAAATGGAAAAGGTTTTAAAACAAATGACAAATACAATATATAATACTAATAATATCAACAATAATGATATCCCAATAAAAACAGCAATTGATGAGATAAGACAAAAAAGATTTTTATTTCTTAAAAGTATTTATGATAAATCTAATGCAAGTAGTTCTACCTTTGTAAGTAAACTAGATATTATGTCAATGTCAAATATTAATGATCAAGATGCACAAGAAATTATACAATATTTAAATAATGAGGGATTAATACATAATCTTTCAATAGATAAGCAGATGATGATTTCTCATCAAGGAATAAAAGAAATTGAAGATTCTTTAACAAAACCTACAATTGCAACATCACATTTCCCAGCACAAAATATTTACAATACGATAAATATAGAAAACATGGAGAACTCTCAATTACAACAATCTTCAAATAACAGTACTCAAAATGCTACATTTAATATTAATGATAAAGAATTATTTGATAAGTTTATTAAACAAATAAAAACAGAATTACCAAATTTAAATTTAAGTAGTGAAGACAAATCTGAAATAAATTCAGATATAACAACTATTGAAACTCAAATTTCATCAAGTCGTCCCAAAATAAATATATTAAAAGAATCAATAAAATCTATACAAAATATTTTAGAAGGAGTTGCTAGTAGCGTAATTACAGACCAACTTTTATTAAGTATTCCTATAATATTGAGTACTTTAGGATAAAGTGTATAACAAAACCTAGGAGGATAAACAAGTGACCCATCGAATTTTTAAGCCTCTAAAAGTTAAATTAGAATAATTATAAAAAGAAGTCAGCAAATACTCTGAGGGTCATTGTTTCTCAAGTCAAACGTTATACAAATAATATTTATGATTAAAATTAAGGAAACTTTCTTATGGAAATAAAAGAACTGTACAATAATTCTCTTAAAATTGAATCTGATGAAATAAGAGCAAAAGAATTTAATGATTTAGAGATTCACTTTGAAAATATTTTAAATAAAGAGAATTTAAATCATCTAAATATTTCTATTTACATTGACAAAATGCAAACAAAAGTAAAAAGACGTAATGCACATGCCGAGATGCTGGAAAATGATTCCTATGAAATTGTATTTTGCCCACAACTACTAACGGTAATAGAGGGACTAAGCATAGAATTAACAAATAAATACAAAGAATATTTTACTGAGATTGATAAAAAAAGATTTTATGATAAAAACAATAGGAATAAACTACAGGGTTATATTTATAAGTACTTTATCAATCATATTTTTTATCATGAACTTTTTCATATTATAAGGGGACATTTAAAATATTTATATAATACTAAGTCATTAAATATAATTTTAGAATTTGAAGAAAGTAATAAAAAAATTCTTGACAATTTATATCTTGAAGTAGATGCTGATAAATATGCTTCTATCAATAGTGTATTAGGAAGTTTTAATATCTTAGAAATATACGAAAATTAGGTTTTAATTTTAATGAAATATTTTATATTATATTTATATCAATGACTGAACTATTTTATACTTTCCATTTACTAAATAATGAACCATTAATAAGAAAAGGTCATCCTATATTATTTGATAGGGTTACATTATTTAATCATCATTTTATGGAAATATTAAATCAAGATAAAATAAGAAATATTTTTGAAGCATCAAATATTAACTATACTGAGATTAATAGATTAAATGAATTGTCTACAGCAATATTTACAAAAAAATATAAACTGGAAGATTTATTTTATAGCTGTGATGTTCTTACTGTGTTAAAAGGATATGATAGTTTTAGAATAAATGCAAAATTAGATTCGTATTCATATAATATAGAATAATAGGAATTCATACTTAACATGTATAACAAAACACAGGAAAAAACAAGTAACCCATCGATTTTTAAAGGCTCGAAGAGCTATCATTTAGTGGTTATAAAAAAGACTAAACGAACTGATTGAGGGTTACTTGTTTTTCAGTTCGGTCGTTATCATCAGTAAAGATATTATTATCTTTATTGAAATAATGGTTTAAATCACTTTTGGGTAAAATTCCTCATGGAAAAATTAAATATCATTGAAGTACCTTTATATAAATATGAATCAATTGAACCTTTAGGAACGAAGCGTAAATTTTGGTTTCTTGATGACAATGATAATTTAAAAAAATTGTTTAAAATTGGAAGACCAAATACCGGAGAAAATTGGGTTGAAGTTGTAGTCGTAGAACTATGTAATCTATTGAATATTCCTCATGCAAAATATGAATTTGCAATATGGAATGAAAAAGAAGGTACGATTACACCTAGTTTTGTTCCAAAAGACCATAGACTTATACATGGAAATGAACTTTTAGCTAAAACATATAAATTGTTAGATAAAAACATTAGTTATCCAATGGAAAAGAATGAAGATAACAAAAGTTATAAAATACGAAAGTATAAATTAAAGCTTGTACTTGCAATCATGAAAGCAGAATTTTTAAAATTACCTATTAATTATCAGAATACTAAACTGTCTAAACCCATTGATGTATTTATAGGGTATATAATGCTTGATTGTTTGATATCTAATCAAGATAGGCATCATGAAAATTGGAGTTGGATAATTTCGCCATCTAAAGAAGTTTTTTTATCTCCTACATATGACCATGCATCTGGTCTTGGGTGTAGAGAAAGTGATGAAGAAAAAATTGAAAGATTAAAAACAAAAGACAAAGGTCGAATGGTTAAACATTTTGTTACAAGAGCCAAAACACCTTTTTTCGATAATAAAGACAAAAACTTAAAAACAATAGAAGCATTTAAGCTTTGCGCAGATTCTAATAAAGATACGGCAATATATTGGTTAAACAAATTAGAAAATTTAGATATAACTAAAGTAGAAGTAATTTTTAAAAAAATTCCAGAAGACTTAATAAGTGAGATATCTATAGAATTTGCATTAAAGATTTTAGAAGAAAATAAAAAAAGATTATTAGAAATAAAAGAGGCATTATTAAAATGATTACTAAATTAATTTTAGCATGGAAAAACCCTGAAAGTAGACAATGGACTCCAATAGGTTGTTTAGAATATAAAGATAATATGTATTACTTTAATTATACTAATGGAGCAAAAATTACAAATTTTCAACCTTTTGGTCAAATGGATGAATTAAAAAATACATACAGTTCAAAAAACTTATTTCCTATTTTTAAAAATAGATTATTAGCTAAATCAAGACCAGAGTATGAAGATTATATTAAATGGTTAGATATTGATGAAAATCAAAATGAACTAATTGAATTGTCACGAAGTCGAGGAATTCGAGCAACGGATGAACTACAATTATTTCCTATTCCTAAAAAAAATGATAGTGGTGACTATGAAGTATTATTCTTTTCACATGGAATTAGTCATATAGCAGAACATTATGTTCAAAGACTATCCAAGTTAAAGGGGAAGGATAAGTTATTAATTTTAAAAGATGTACAAAATGAGTTTGATCCTTTGGCATTGGCATTAAGAACACAAGATGACCCAGTTGAATTGTTAGGCTATTGTCCATCATTTTTTGTTAAAGATTTTTATAAACTAATGGAACTTAATGGGGATAAAAATGTAAGCATAACTATTAAAAAAGTAAATCTTGATGCTCCATTACAATTAAAGTTGTTATGCAGATTTTCTACAAAATGGGCTAATGGGTTTGAACCTTTTAGCAGTGAAGAATTTAGACCATTCAAGTAAGATGATAACAAATTGTAGAAATTAAACAAGGCTATACTAACAAAACACTGAGCTTTTATCTTCTAAAGTTAGTTAATTAGAAGATAAAACTTTTACTGAGAAATATCGCCTTGTCACTTAATTCAACCGCTATATCTAGTATCACCAAATTTTATACTAATGAGTCTTTGCTATCTATGATAACAAGTACAGATATTTGTAGTTCATATATTTACTTCTTAAATAGGGAATACCATTAAAAATTATTGTATAATGTATCCAAAAATAAAACTTTATTAAAATATGAAAGATTACTCTTTATGTCTCACATTCACAGAAAAAGAAATAAAAATTTAGGTGTTTTAGAACTAGTTGCCATTGCCTTAGGTGGAATGGTTGGTGGTGGAATTTTCACTGTATTAGGTATATCTGTATCAATGATTGGGGTTTATACTCCATTAGCTTTTATAGTAGGTGGTTCTTTAGCTTTTCTTGCTGTTTATTCATATATTAAATTAGCAGTTTATTACCAAGATGAAGGTGCTACATATTCTTTTTTCAAAAGAACCTTTCCGAACTCTTCTTTAGCCGCTTCACTTATTGGATGGTGGGTTATATTTGGATACATAAGTACTTTGTCTTTATATGCTTATACTTTTTCTTCTTATGCAATAAGTGCTTTTGATTTTGCTGATAATGAGATGATACGAAAAATGGTCGCAGGTCTTATCATTCTAACTTTTACATTGATTAATGTATGGAGTGTTAAAGGGATGGGAAAACTTGAAGATATTATGGTTTACACTAAACTTATAATATTAGCAGTAATTTCATTTGTTTTAATAAACAATTCAAATACTACAATTCCTGTTTTAATACAAAACAATGATGAAGTAAGTATTCTTTCAATTTTAATAGTTGCTTCATTAACTTTTGTAGCCTTTGAAGGGTTCCAGCTTGTAATAAATGCAGTTAATGAAATGGAAAAACCTCAAATCAATATTCCAAAATCAATATACATTTCTTTAATTTTAGCAATATTTATATATTTTACACTTTCATATGGAGCAATAGTTTCTATACCTTTTGATTTAATAATTCAAAATGAAGAATATGCTTTAGCATCAGGAGCTGAAAAAATATTAGGACATTGGGGAACTGATTTAGTTATACTTGGAGCTTTATTAGCAACTTGTAGTGCTATTAGTGGTACACTTTTTGGTGCATCAAGACAAATGTCTGTAATAGCAAGAGATGGATATTTTCCTGCCTTTTTAACAAAAAGAAAAAACAATATTCCTTATATGTCAATAATTACGATGGCTATATTTTCTTTTGTGTTAATATTACTAGGTGATTTAAAAGTTATTCTAGAGTTTAGTAGTGTTACTTTTTTATTAGTTTCACTTCTTATGGCTTATGCAAATTTTAAAATATATAAAAAGACTTCATCTTCTTTATTTATTACTATATTAGCTATTTTGGGATTATTACTTGGAATGATACTGATTTTATATTATGAATATACTACACAAGTAGAGCAGCTTTATTTTATTGGTGGATTATATATAGTTCTTACACTAGGAGCATTTCTTTATTCAAAAAGAAAGAAAAATACTTAGGTGTTTTTTTAGGAGTAAATATGAAAATAATAAGTTTTTTTATTTTAATGATTTTTTTAATTGGTTGTGGTGGTAGAAATGGGAATGTCACTTCTTTGAATACAAAAATATTTGATTCATCCATATCTCCTATTACAAGTGGAACTTGGTATAAACCTAAGACAAATACATCTTGGAATCTACAACTTCAAGGTACTATAAATACATCTTATAATGTTGAAATATATGATATTGATTTGTTTGATTCTAGTAAAGCTTTAATCAAGTCATTACAAAATGATGGGAAAAAGGTAATCTGTTATTTTAGTGCAGGAAGTTATGAAAACTGGAGAGATGATGCGAATACTTTTCCTTTAGAGTCTTTGGGTAATAATTTAGATAATTGGATAGGGGAAAAGTGGCTTGATATTTCAAATGAAAAATTAGCACAGATAATGAAATCACGTCTAGATTTAGCAAGAATAAAAGGTTGTGATGGAGTAGATCCTGATAATATGGATGGATATACAAATAATACAGGTTTTACTTTAAGTTTTGATGATCAATTAGCTTACAATAAATTTATTGCTAATGAAGCTAGAAAAAGGGGTCTTAGTGTTGGTTTGAAAAATAATTTAAATCAAGTAACTGAACTTGAAGCATATTATGATTTTAGTGTAAATGAACAATGTCATGAATATAATGAATGTAATAGCTTAACACCTTTTATTGATGCTAATAAACCTGTTTTAAATGTAGAGTATAAACAAGAATATATAGATAATACAAATACTCAGAGGGATAAGATATGTAGTGATTCTCAAATCCTTGGCTTTAATACACTAATTCTTGCATTAGAATTAGATGATAACTTTAGATATAGTTGTCCTTAATAAATGATAAAACTTTTTACAGATGGAAGTTCTCATCCACAAACTAATATAGGGTTTGGAGCTTATTTATTAATTTTAGATGATACAAAATCAATTGAATTATTGAAAGCAGATATCAAAACGAAAATGTTTAAAGATACATCTTCTACTAAGTTAGAAGTTCAAACTATGCTTTGGGCTTTAAAAAATATCTCGCAAACTAAAGAAGAGATTATTATATATACAGATTGTCAAAATATTATTGGATTACCTAACAGAAGAAAGAGACTTGAAGCTAATAATTATTTAACAAAGAAAGGTAAAAGAATAGCGAATCATGATCTTTATAAAGAGTTTTATAAATTAACTGATAGTTTAAATTGTCAGTTTATAAAAGTTAAAGGGCATAAAGAATCAAGCCAAAAAGATGAAATTGATAAGATTTTTACTTTAGTTGATAAAACTTCTAGAGATAAGTTAAGAAATGAACTATTATAATTATATTTTAAAAAAGGATAAAAATGGTTATATATTTACATGGCTTTGGAAGTGCTGGATTTGGCGAAAAGGCTCAAAAGTTTTTAGAATACTTTGAAGATGAGATGATAACTCCAACATTATCAACAATTCCAGCTTTAGCAATAGCTACATTAGAGCAAATAATTGAAGCATTTATAAATAGAGGAATAAAAGTATCTTTAATTGGTTCATCACTTGGTGGCTTTTATGCTATTTATCTTGCAAATAAGTATGATTTAAAAGCAGTATTAATAAATCCTGCAGTAACTCCTTGGCTTACTCTTGAAAGCTATAGAAAAGATGAAGAGGAGATGGCTATATGTTATTATGATAACTCAAGGTTTGAATTTAATCATTCTCATGTACAATCTTTGAGAAATTTCGATGTTGTGATGCTTAAAAATTCTAATAATTTTTTAACTTTATTACAGGCTGATGATGAGGTATTAGATTATAATGATGCTGCTGAAAAGCTTGAAGAAACAGAGCTTATAATTGAAGAGGGAGGAAGTCACTCTTTTGAAGATATAGAAAGATATTTTAGAAAAGTTTCTACTTTTTTAGAATAAGTAGATTAAAGATATTCCTGCCCAGTTTGATTTTACATCGTTGTCATTACCAAATAGTGACTTATTAGATTTAAAATTAAAAGAAATGATATATTTATCAAAATAGGTATCTAGAGAAACTACTTGGCTGATAGTTTCTCTAATCTTTTCAAGATTATAAGATTTGTCATAGTCATTTACATAAAAGAAATCTGTATATCTATATCCTAATCCATAAGATATTGACCAATTTATATTTTTAGAGTTTGTAGTTTGTAGATTTAATTGTTTATTTTCATTTGAACCTATTAATCTTCCAACTGTATTAAAGTTATCAGCGTATCCACTTCCATATCTTATCATTGAACTTATACTTATTGCTCTATTATAATTTCCTAAATCAATTCTAAAACTATTGTTAATATCTAATTTTCCATAATCAAATGTTTTCTTATAAGATTTGTGCCCAAAACTATAAGAGAAGTTATATAAAAAATCATCTTTTAGTTGATTGTCCCAACCAGCAGGTCTATTATTACCTGTAATATTATGGAAATTTTTTTGAAATTGTTCCACCTTTGTACTAGGTCCTACCATTCCTAAAGTAAGCATATACTCATGAAAAAAAGTTTCACTCCACTTATAAATAAAAAAATCAAAATTTAAAATACCTGCATATGGTAAATCACCAACGATTTTATTCTTTTCTTTTATATCACTTGGTGTAAATGTTAATTGTGAGAAACCTATACCAAAGTTTGCATTTGTAGTTTTAGAAAAAGGTGTTGGAATTTTATTAATAAAACTATTTTCATATGAATCACTTACATATACAAAAGAAGTTCCATTTGTATAGTGTCTATCTTTTCCCTCTATAGCATCATTCTCAAGATAAAGAGACAAACTTTGTGCTTGGGCACTAAGAGTAAAAAGTATACTTGTAACTGTAGTTAAAAGAGATGTTTTTATAAATAAATTCATATTGAAGTCCTTAAAACTAGTATACAGTCTTTTAATTTAATAATATTTTAAAGGATTAATATAAAAGCTATAGATATTAAATAAATGTATAAATAATATCTATATTTACTTTGAGTTTAATTAGTTTCTTCGTCTATATAGATTTCATCAAGTAATGAATCTACAAATTTATCAGGTGAGAATTCTATTAAGTCATCTTGTTTTTCTCCAACACCTACAAAAAATATTGGAAGTTCAAGTTGATTAGAAATAGAGAATAATGCTCCACCTTTTGCTGTACCATCAAGTTTTGTTACAATAATTCCATCAATACCAACCATTTCATTAAAGGCTTTTGCTTGTGCAATTGCTGTATTTCCTTGTGTACCATCTAAAATCATAAGTTTTTGATGAGGAGCATTTTCTTTTGCTTTACCACAAACTTTTACAATCTTTATAAGTTCATTATTAAGATTTTTTTGAGTTTGAAGTCTTCCTGCTGTATCTATAATAACATTATCAATATCTCTTGCAATTGCAGAAGAAATAGTATC
>NYWO01000032.1 GCA_002685075.1 Arcobacter sp. | reverse complement strand
CGTGAACTGATCCACCTTGATTTAAATACTTAACAGTTTTTGCAACTTCACCACCCCATAAAGGAACAGCTCCACCCCAACCTGCAACGATTGCAATATATTGTTCACCATCTTGTTTCCAAGTAATAGGAGAACCTACAATTCCAGTACCAACATTAAATTTCCAAAGAACTTCACCAGTTTGGTCATCAAATGCCATAAATTTACCTTCAGGAGTACCTGTAAATACTAGTCCACCACCTGTTGTTAAAACTCCACCCCATAATGGTGCGTTGTTTTTATAAGTCCATTTAGTTTCACCAGTTTTTGGATCAATTGCTTTTAAAGCTCCAATGTGATCTTTAAATGTTGGTTTAATAGTAAATCCAGCACCTAAGTAAGCAGCACCTTTTTTGTAAGCAACAGGTTTATTCCAAATATCCATTCCCCACTCATTTGCAGGAACATAAAATAATCCAGTATCTTGTGAAAAGGCCATTGGATTCCAGTTTTTACCACCTAGGAATGAAGGTGTTGCATAAACAGTTTTACCTTGTTTATCAGCAACTGGTTTACCAGGTCTATTATCTTCGTTTACAATTGGTCTACCATTCTCATCAATACCACTTGCCCAAGTTACATTTTCTACAAAAGTAGTAGATCTAATATATTTACCTGTAACTCTATCTAATACATAGAAGAAACCATTTTTATCAGCAGTTGCTCCTGCTTTTACGATTTTTCCATTTTTATCTTTATATTCAAAAGCTACAAACTCAGAAATACCATCGTAATCCCATCCATCATTTGGAGTTGTTTGGAAGTGCCAAACAATTTTTCCAGTATCAGGATCAATTGCTACTCTTGATGCAGAATAAAGGTTATCACCTGGTCTATCATGTGAATTCCAAGGAGATGGATTCCCTGTTGGAACATAAATTAAATCTGCATCTGGATCATAAGTAACACCATTCCAAGGAGCAGCACCACCATGTTTCCATAAATCACCTGGCCATGTAGCATTTGTTTGTCCAGTAATTCCATTATCTTTACCATTTAATGTTCCCATATGTCCTTCAACCATTGGTCTAGTCCATACAAGCTCACCTGTTAATGGGTTTCTTGCATCTAATTGTCCTACAACTCCGAACTCACCACCAGAGTTTCCAGTAATTAATAAACCTTTAACAATTAAAGGAGCTGCTGTATAAGAATATCCATCTTTATACGAAGCAATTTTCTTTTTCCACTTAACTTTTCCTGTTTTTCTATCAAGTGCAACTAGTTTTGCATCTAATGTACCAAAAATAACAAGATTTTGGTATAATGCAGGACCTCTGTTTATCACATCACAACAAGGTAAAATAGCACCTGGAAGTCTGGCATCGTACTGCCATAATTCATCTCCAGTTGCTATATCAATAGCATACATTCTTGAATAAGATGCAGTTACATACATAACACCATCTTTAACTAAAGGTTGTGCTTCTTGTCCTCTTTGTTTCTCACCACCAAATGAAAAATTCCATACTGGAACTAAATCTTTAATAGTCTTTTTATTAATTTCTTTCAAAGATGAATATCTTTGACCTTTTTGACCTAAACCATATGTAACAACATCTTCAACAGTTTTAGCATCATTAGCAATATCAGCATCAGTTACAGGTGCAAAACCAGCACTTGCACTTAACATTGTTACAGCACTTGCACTTAACAGTGTAGACAGTGTAATTTTGGCTACATTATTTAGAAAATTATTCTTCCCCATTCCTCTCTCCTTATGATTATCTTAGCAACATTTCGTTGTCTGATTGAAAGTATACATAAGAAATATAGCCTGAATATAGGTATGAAAAAATGTGTTATTTTATGTTTAGAATAAGTCTTATCTTTTTAATACATTTTTAGTGTTATAGCCTATAAATGCGAGACTTATTGTGATTATAAAAATTGCGATAATAATTAGAAAAGAATTTAGCTCAAACTTTAAGTAAAGTGTAAATCTTACAAATTCTACTATATAAGTAAAAGGATTTAGTACACAAACTTGATATAAAAAAAGGCTTGAGTCCTTTATCTTCCATAAAGGGTATAAAGCTGAAGATAAAAAGAACATTGGAAAGATAACAAAGTTCATAACTGAAGCAAAATTTTCAAGCTGTTTTATAACAGAAGAGATAAATAAAGCAAAAGCATTTAAAATAATTGAAGTAAATAAAATTGCAGGAATTGCAAGTAAGTATCCAAGTGTTGGAATATCAATTCCATATAAAAAAGCGATAAATAAAAATACTGTTGCTTGAATTGTTGAAACAATTCCTGTTGCAAACATTTTACAAAATAAAAGGTATGATCTTGAAATATTTGAAGTTAAGAGTATTTTCATAGAACCCATTTCTCTATCAAAAATCATTGCAAGAGAACTTTGCATTCCATTAAAAAGTAAAATCATTCCAATAAGTCCTGGAACTATATATGTTTCATAAGTAATGTATGTTTCATAAGGAGGAATAATCGCAAGGCCAAGAGCTGATTTAAATCCAACTGAAAAAATAAAAAGCCATAATAATGGACGAACAAGTGCAGAAAAGAATCTACTTTTTTGTTTTATAAATCTTAATAATTCTTTGTAAATAATTCCTAGAGCACAATAGTATAATTTTCTCATCTTTAAACTTTCACTTTTACTTAGTTAAGTATTCAAAAACTTCTGTTAATGAAGTTTTATCATTCTCTTTTATAACATCTTTTACAATTCCAGATGCAACTATTTGCCCTTTTTTAATAATTGCTACGTCATCTTCTTCAGCTATTTCATCAAATAAATGAGTAATCCATAAAACAGAAATTCCTCTTTTTTTAACGATATCTTTTACATAAGAAATTATTGAGTATCTACTTTTAATATCAAGTCCTGAAGTTGCTTCATCTAATAAAAGTAATTTAGGGTTATTTATCAAAGCTCTTAAAATCTCTACACGTCTTCTATGTCCACCATTTAAAGACCTTACTTTTACATTTAGTTTTTCTTCTAATTCTAAAGTTTTTAATTCATCTTTTATAGAGTTCATTGTTTCTTTAAATGAAATTCCTTTTAAAGAACCATAAAAGATTAGATTTTGTTTTACTGTCAAATCTAAATCAAGTGTTGGTTCTTGAAAAACAATACCAATATTTTCTAAAGCTTTTTTATAATTTGAAATAGGAAATGAGTTTATAAATATTTCACCCTCTTGTAATTTTAATAATCTAGTTATCAAAGCAAAAAGAGTTGATTTACCTGCACCATTTAGTCCTAAAAGAACTAAAAATGATGCCTGCTTTATATTTAGATTTATATTTTTTAAAACTAAATCTTTATCATATTTATAAGAAACATTTTTTATTTCAAGTTGATTTGTCATTTATTCTACTTTGTTGGTTTTACAGCAATTCCCCATGGGAATCTTCCTACTTTTATCGTTTTTTCTACTTTTAAAGAATTTACATCTATAATTGAAACATCCGAACTAACACCATTTGTAGTATATAGTTTACTTTCATTATTAGCTAAGTCTAACTGCCAAACTCTTTTTCCAACTAATAAGTACTTAATAACTTCATATGTTTTTGCATCAACAACAGCTACATGGTTTGCAGGTCCTAGTGCTACAAAAGCATATTTCCCATTAGATGTAAGTTTAATACCAACTGGCTGAATTTTATCTTTATAAACACCTGGGATTTTAAAAGATATTTTTGAAATAGGCTCTTTTGTTTTTGTATCAAGAACAATTACAGTCCCACCAATCTCACTTGATGCCCAAACTTTATCTCCAGTTTTAGAAAACTCAATATGTCTTGGTCTCTCATCTACTAAAGTATTATGAATAATTTCTTTTGTCTTTGTATCAATCCAATGTAAAAAGTTTGATGTTTCAGATGAGTTAATAGCTACGCTTCCATCTGGACTTACAGCCATACCTTCAGGCTCAATTCCAACTTCAATTTGTTTAATTACTGTTTTATTTACAGTATCTACAACTGTTACAATACCATCATCTTCATTTGATATATAAAGTTCTTTCCCATTTGGATGTAATGAGAACTGCTCTGGGTCTTCTCCTGAAGGAAGATTATATAAAATCTTCCCAGTTTTAGTATCCATTGCTTGAACTGTATCATCATCACTTGCACAAATATATAATTTTGAATAATCACTTGTTAATGTAATTCCTCTTGGTCTTTGACCTACTTCATAAGTATTTATAACTTTTTGTGTATTTGAATCAATTACAGAAATAGTATTATCTTTCTCATTTGAAACAAATATTGTATCTGCAAATAGTACTGAACTTAAAATAGTGACTAATCCAATTTTCTTTAGCATTTTTATCTCCTTAAATGTTTTAATAACAATATTTATTCAACTATAAATGTAGCTCTTTCTCTATCACTTTTAGCTGTTGGAAGTCCTAAAGTAAAAGTACCTGGTTTAATAGGTATAAATGTAAGTTCAATTTCACCTTCATCATCAAATTCGAAACTATCAATTCCTAATGGTCTTACTTCAATATCATTAATAGATACTTGATTTACCCAAATATTTCTAAAAAACTTTGCTCCAACAATTGGAACTTCTCTAGATCCATCACTTTTTAAAACAAGTTTATAATACTTACCTGCTTCTAATTTATAAGGTTCTGTAGCTAATGGTTCACCCGCACTAATATTAATAGGTGCTAAAGTTGTTCTTGAGTGTAATAAACCTTTTAAATTCTTTGCATTTGCAAATTCTACTGTTAAAAATAACATGATTAACATCATTCCAATTTTTTTCATTTTCTATCCTTTTATTTTTGATTATGAAAGTGTAGTAAATGATTATAGCCTGAGTTTAGCAATATTTATCTTGCTAAACTCAGGCTATAAAAGTTATATATACTAAAATAAAAAACAAAGGAAAACCTATGAAAATAGTACTATTCATAACACTTTTATTTTCATTTATAAAAGCAGATATTTTAGAAACAGATATCTTATACCTAGAACAAAAGATACAAAGACCTCCTGTTTTATCAAATGTAATTAAAACACCAGAAGATTTAGGAATACAAGGAGCTAAAATTGCTGTTAAAGATTCAAATAAAACGGCAAGATTTTTAAATCAAAAATATAACTTGATAGAAAGTATTTCATTTGACAAAAAAAAGTTATTAAACTCTTTAGAAAAATTTATAAATGAGAAAAACTCTTTTGTTTTATTAAAAGTAGAAGATAATCTTTTACAAGAAATTATAAAAAACCCTTTATTTGAAAAAGCAGTATTCTTTAATGTAGCAAATAAAAACTCTGATTTTAGACAAAATTTGTGTCAAACAAACCTTTTACATACAATTGCTTCAAATGCGATGTTATATGATGGCTTAGTACAATTTTTAGTAAAAAGAAACTTTAAAGATATTTTCTTAATTTCAGGAACAAAAGAAAAAGATTTACAAATTACAAAAGATATTAAAAGAGCAGTAAAAAAATTTAATGCAAAAATAGTTGAAGAAAAGCAATGGACTTATGATGCAGATATTAGAAGAAAAGCTGCTGATGAAATGCCTGTATTTACGCAAGCAAATGATTATGATGTAATAATTACAGCTGATAATTATGGTGATTTTGGAGAGTTTGTTTATTTTAATTCTTGGCTTCCAAGACCACTTGCAGGGACGCAAGGTTTGACTCCTAAAACTTGGCATAAAGTAATTGAGCAATGGGGAGCTGCACAAATGCAAAAAAGATTTGAAAAGTTTGCATCAAGATGGATGGAAGATGAAGATTTTGCAGCTTGGGTAGCAATTAGAACTATTGTTACAAGTGTGACTAAAACAAAAAGTAATGATATGAAAACAGCTTTAAATTTTATTTATTCAAAAGATTTTGAGTTAGGAGCTTATAAAGGAAGAAAGTTAACATATAGAGATTTCAATGGACAAATTAGAATGCCAGTTGCACTAGTTCAACCAAATGCGCTAGTTTCAACTTCACCACAAGTTGGTTTCTTACATCCTACAAATGATTTAGATACTTTAGGAATTGCTTCATTTCAAGTAGAGTGTAAAAAATAAAACTTTTTTAATTAAGACATCCTGATAAAATATTAGGATGTTTTTGTAGAATCTCATCTTTTTCTTTTTCTATTTCATAGCTTTCAAGATTTTTAGAAAAGTCATTTTTATTTTTATAATCTAAGACTACTTTCATAGGATTTGAATCTAAAAAAACTATTCTTTGAGAAAGAGAAACAGCTTCTTTTAAATCATGTGTTATAAAAACAACTGTTGGTTTATACTTCTTATAGAACTTTAAAAAATCACTTCTTAAAGCTTGTGCAGTTGGATAATCTAATGAGATAAAAGGCTCATCAAGTAATATAACATCAGGTTTATTTATAAAAGCTCTAACAAGGGCTGCTCTTCTTTGCATTCCTCCTGATAACTCTTTTGCATATGAATTAATATACTCTTCTAATCCAACCTCTATTAAGGCTTCTAAAATTGACTCTTCGTCTTTACTATTTGAAACTAACATAATATTTTCAAATATTGTAAGCCAAGGGATGAGTCTTGAGTCTTGAAACATAACTCCTATATTTACATCCTTAATACACTTTTTATCAAATAAGACATTACCTAAAAATTCAGTATCAATATTTGATATTATATTTAAAAGTGTAGTTTTACCACATCCAGATGGTCCAATAATTGATATAAATTCACTGCTTTTAACTTCAAGTTTTAAGTTTTCAATAACTCTATTTTCTTGATATTTTTTTGAATTTATATGTATCTCTAACATTTTATCTCCATTGATTTGCTTTCTTTTCTAAGGGTCTTAGAATATATGTTTCAATTAATAAAATTACAATAATAAAAGCCATTGAATAAGCCATAATACTTGTAATATCAAAAAACTGAAAAAACATAGATAACTCAAAGCCAATACCTGAACTTCTTCCTAATAATTCAACTACTAAAACTATCTTCCAAATAAGTGAAAGCCCAGTTCTTGCACTTGCCATTATATAAGGATAAATTTGAGGTAGATAGATTCTATTTAAAGTATCAACTTTCGATACTTTATATATTTGTGCAATTTGCATATATTTTTGCTCAACTGTTCTAGCACCTTCACGAACAGTTACAACTACAGTTGGAACTTTATTTATGATTACAGCTAATAGTGCTGCTACATCTGTTAATCCAAACCAAATATAACAAAGTATTATAGTCACAAGAGCTGGAACATTTAAAGCAATAATTAACAAACTATCTAAAATATTATCTATTTTTTTATATGAGCCCATTAAGATACCAATAAGTATTCCAATAAACATTGCGATAAAAAAAGTAATAGCAACTCTGTTTAGAGTAATACCTAAATGATAAAGAAGTTCTCCTTGTGTTAGATGATAAAATAGACTTTTAAGAACATCTATTGCACTTGGAAAAGTATCAGTATTTATTAGTAACGCTAGAGTTTGCCAAAAAATAAATATGACTAAGATAGAGATAAATCTATTTTGGCTTGGCATAAGTTTTTACCACTTGATATCTGGATTAAAATTCCAGAATATTCTTTCGTCTAAGGAAGTACTTTT
>NYWO01000031.1 GCA_002685075.1 Arcobacter sp. | reverse complement strand
TAAGCTTTTAATGTTTCGTTTGCAACAGCACCGTCAGCAGCAAAAGCAGCTCCAGCAATAGCAAGCATTAATAAAACGATTTTTTTCATTTGAAATCCTTAAAAAATATTTTGATAAAAGTCTGTTCGGATAGCGTAACCAAGGTATAAAAATACTTTAGCAATACTCACATAAATGCAAGTATTTCCCTACTAATTACTTTAATCGGAAGTATTATATAAAAAAATAGATTATAAATAGATAAAATGATTACTAATCTATAGTTTATTAAAAAATTTGCTATAATTAATCTAATTATCAATTTTAAGGGATCTTATGAAAAAAATATTTATTGGGCTAACAATATTAATTATATTTATAATTGGTATAATTTATAGTGCCTTATTTACAAAAACAGGTAACAATTTTGTAGCTTCATATATTGAAAATAAAGTAAATGATGAGCAAAAAGATGTTGAATTAAAAGTTAATGATTTTACATTAACATTTAATACAATTAATTTTAATGCAACAATTAGTGATGACTCAAATATAAATATTGCAGGGGATTTAGAAATATTTAAAAAAAGAGTTGATCTTAAATATGATATTAATATAAATGAACTTTCAAAGTTAGAGAATCTTATAAATCAAAAATTAAATGGTCCTTTTGCAACAACAGGTACTTTTAAAGGTGATGCAAACTTTGCAGTTATAAAAGGAACATCAAATGTAGCGCAAAGTCAAACATCTTATGATTTAAAATTAGCAGATTTTGAAGCAAAAAATATCAATTTCCTTATTGAAAATGCAAAAATCGAGAAACTTCTACATCTATTAAATCAGAAAAGTTTTGCAGCAGGTAATTTAACTTTAAAAGGTGATATTAAAGATGCTAATGTTTCTAGTTTAGATGGAAAAATTACTTTAAATATTTCTAAGGGTAAATTAAACAATCAAGTAATTAACAAAGATTTTAATCAAAACATATCTTCTCCTATTTATTTTAAAAGTGATATTATTGCAGATTTAACTCCAAATAAAGCAAGTATAAAATCTGATTTGATTACTTCTATTGTAGATGTTTTTACAAATAAAACTGAAGTCTTTATAGATAATGGAAAAATATTAACAGATTATAAGTTAGATGTTAAAAACTTACAAAAACTTGAAGGTATTATAGGAACAAAACTTTATGGTAACTTTATTACTAGTGGAAATATCGCTATGAATAATGGAATAATAAAAGTAGATGGTAATTCAAATATTTTTGATAGTTTAACTAAGTATTCTGTTAAGTTAGTAGATTTAAATCCTGAATATGTAAAATTTAATGTTGCAAATGCAAAAATTGATAAATTATTACATATTTTAAATGAGCCTGTTTATGCTGACGGTATTTTAAACATTGATGGAAATATTACAAATGCAAAACCAGAAGTTTTAGCAGGTGTTATTAAGACACAAATAGTAAATGGAAAAGTAATCAATCCAGTTGCCAATACAGTATTTAAACAAAACTTAAAAAAAGAGATCACTTTTAAAACTGATACAACTACAACTTTAATTCCAAATCAAGCAATTACAAGTAGTAAAATTACAACTACTTTAGCAAACTTAGATATTAAAAAAGCAGTTTTTACTTTCAAAGATGCTGCATTTAATACAGATTATTTACTTGATATTCCAAGTTTAAGCAATTTATATGATGTTACAGCTACAAAAATGAGAGGTGGAGTAAAAATAAATGGGAATATGCAAAGTAAAAATAAATCATTACTTTTAACAGGAAATTCAAAACTTCTTGGTGGAGTTTTAGATTTTAATCTAAAAAATGACGACTTACATGCTGATATTAAAAATATTCAAATTAAAGAACTTACTCATATGCTTTACTACCCAGATGTTTTTGATTCAACTACAGCTTTAACGCTAGATTATAATATGCTAATGAAAAAAGGAAAACTAAAAGGTAATTTAGTAAAAGGTCACTTCTTACCTAATAATTTCTCTACTTTATTAAATCAGTTTGCAAAGTTTGATATCACAAGAGAAGTTTATGAAACTGTAGATATAGATACAAATATAGATAAATTAGTTTTATCTTCAATTATTAATATGAAGAGTAAAAATACACAAATTGATGTAACAAAATCTATTTTAGATTTAGAAAAAAGTACAATTGATGCAGTTATAAATACTAAAATCAAAAAAACTCAATTTACATTAAATGTAAAAGGGAATACTTCAAAGCCTAAAATATCACTTGATTCAAAAGATTTAATATCAAATCAAGTAAATAAACAAATTGATAAAAATAAAGAAAAAATAAAAGAAAAACTAAATAAAGTTTTAAAAGGTAAGTTAGGTGATGATGGAGCTGAAGAAGTATTAAAAAACTTTAAATCACTTTTTTAAAATAAGGTTTTAAACCTTATTTTAATGGCTTTGTAACACTAAGAGATAAACTTTCCCATGAAGCCATTCCTCCTCTATACCAAATCATTTTACTTTCTGGATAACCAATAGAAGAAAGATAGTTAATACTTCTTGATGATATAGGACACCATGGACCATTACAAAAAAATACTACTGTTTTCGCATTTGAAAAGTCATACTTATTATTATCTAGAACTTTTATTCCTAAATTTTTATAAGCTTTGTTAAAGTCTTCTTCAAAATCTTCATCATATTTTAAATCCTCTGAAGGAATATTAATAGCACTTGGAATTGTTCTAAAATCAAACCATGATTTTACTCTACTATCAACTAAAATATAGTTGTTTGGATCTTTTAATATTTTAGTATATATATAGTTTAGAACTTCTATTTCTGAATAAGTTCGTATATTGTCATTTATATATAAAGGTTGAATTACACCTTTTGTTTTTACTACTGTTTTTTTACATTCATTTGGAATATTATTAGCAATATTTTCATCTTGAAAACTCTCTGCTGAAACTGAAATATTCATACACTTAGCATTTATATTACGTTCAATTATATATTTTTCTTTTTTTCCATTTGAATACAGATGTTCTACTTCTACGCCTGTAAATTGGAGTGCATAAGGTTTTACGGCATGAGAATAAATAAATAAACAAAATAATAATACAAAAATTTTCATAATGGTCCTTTTATAAAAAGTATAAAGAATTAATGCTTAAAGATAATTTTAATGGTACTTTAGTGTTTAAACTAATATAAAAGAAAAGATACTAAAATAATCTAATATTAAAATTATTTAAATAACAAAGGATAAAGCATGTCAAAAAAAGTACTAATAACAGGTGGAAATAAAGGAATAGGCTTAGCAGTTTCAAGAGCAATGTTAGAACTTGATTATGAAGTTGTAGTAGTTGCTAGAGATTTTAAAGATTTTGTTTTAGGAGGACTTCCTAATGTAACTGAAATTGAATATGATTTATCAAATATTGAGGGCTTAGAAGTTTTAGCAAAAGAGATTGGAAATGTAGATATCTTGATTAACAATGCAGGTTTTATGCAACCTAAATACTCATATGATAATTATCCAAAAGAAGCAAAAGAAAAAATATTAAATGTTGATTTACACGCTCCTGTTGAACTTATGAATTTACTATGTGAAAATATGAAAGCACAAAAATCTGGAAGAATAGTAAATGTAGCTTCAATAGCAGGACAAATTGGGCATCCAGATATTTGGTATGGAATTGCAAAAGCAGGTTTAATTAACGCAACAAAAATATATGGAAAACTTTTAGGAGCACATGGGATTACTGTAAATTGTGTAGCTCCAAGTCCTACAGAAACAGATATGCAAAAAGATAATTCAGAAGAGAGAAAAAAAGAGTTTAAAAAAACTGTTTCATCAGGAAGGTTTGCAGAACCTGAAGAAGTTGCAAAAGCTATTGTTTGGTTAGCAACTGAGTGTCCTTCTTATATAAATGGAATTACACTTGATATAAATGATTGTTCATATCCTAGATAATATTAGATTCTAAAAAGTAGTCTTTTAAAAGGGCTACTTTTTTAAGTTAATACTTAGAGCATTTGTTCTAAAATAATAAAATAAATGTTTTAAGGTTAAAAGTGTCAACAACTAAAGAAAAGATAATAGAAACTTCTATAGAACTATTCAATGAAAAGGGCTGTTTAAATACTTCTACAAGACATATCTCTGATAAACTTGGTATTAGTGTTGGAAATTTGTATTATCATTTTAAAAATAAAGAAGAGATACTTATAGAAATTTTTATAAATTATATAAAAATAGTATTCAGAGAAATAAACTCAATAAATTATGAAGAAGATGAGATCTTTTTACTAAAAGATTTTTTACTAAACAATCTTAAAACAGATATAAAATATAGATTTTTACATCTTGAACTAAACTTATTACTTATTAGTTTTCCAAAATTTAAAGATATTATGGAAGAACAACTTAAAAAAGAAATTCAAATAATAAAGAAACTTTTAAATCATCAAATATTACATGGCTATTTAAAACCAATGAGTGAAAATGAAATGAATTTTTTAGTTTCAAACTCTTGGATTATTGTTA
Organism: Arcobacter sp.; assembly: GCA_002685075.1. Lineage (GTDB taxonomy): Bacteria > Campylobacterota > Campylobacteria > Campylobacterales > Arcobacteraceae > Poseidonibacter. The sequence continues at coordinate 6,363 of NYWO01000031.1, read as the reverse complement.
GACACAACTTATCTTATTGGAATATATTATCTAATGATTTAATTTTAAATGTAAAAAAAGGTTCTTTAAATATTTATTATTTTATCAAGCCATATTTAACGCAAAAAAGTTTAGATGATAAAAGACTAAAAGATATAGAAAATTTATTATTAAAGGGTGATTATGATTTATAAAATTACACTATTCCTTGTATTTTTTTTAAATATAGCAGATGCAAAAACATATAAAATAGATTTACTTCTTGATTCTTCATCAAGCAAATATTTAAGTGAAATAAAAACACAAGCCAAAAGCTTATTTTCATCAAGTGATAAAATAGCCTATAATATAGAAGAGTGTGATGAGAATTGTAAGAAAAATATTAGTAATTATTTTAATAAAAATAAGATTGTTTTACTTAATAGTAGAAAAAAATATGAAAGAATAACTAACTTATATATAATCTCTTATAACTCTTTATTAAGTAAATATGAAAAAGATATTTTTATAAGAACAAGCGCTTTGGCTATTTTTGAATATTTAAAAGAAGAAATAAAAACAAAATCTATATATTTAGAAAATAAAGAAAAATTAAGTACTGATACAACAGTAGAATTAAAAAAGTTAGATCTTAAGGATGTATTTTCTCTAGCTTTTAAAAATAGTTTGCAAATACAGCAAAATGAAAATAGTTTATTAATTAATAAGCTTAATATAAATAGTGCAAAAAGTGATTATAAACCCAATATTAGTCTTTTTACAAATTACACACAAATAGATGAAGACCGAGCAAAATATTCTGGTGGGATTTATTCAGAAGGTACTTTTAACGCAGGTTTAAAGTTAAGTCAATTAATCTATTCTAATGATGTAATTCAAAATATTAATATAAGCAAAACAATTTTTAAAGCAACAAAGCAAGAAACAAAAGCTTTAAATGATGAGATTATGTACAAACTTACACTTATTTATTTAAATATTATAAAAGCAAAGAAATATAATGAGATTATCAATATTAAAAGAGATTTTATTTCACAAAACTTAGAGTTTTCAAAACAAAGAGTAAGTATTGGAGTTCAAGATAGAAGTGATATTTACAGATGGGAAAGTGAACTTGCAAATGCAGATATAGAATTATCACAATCAAAAAAAAGTTTAAACTCTTTAAAAATTGAACTAGCAAATATTTTACAAATAGAAAACAATTTAGATTTTAAAGAGTATGGAATGAACTCAGAGCTTTTTAAAATATTACAAGAAGATGCAATAGAGTATATAAAAGATAAGAAAGTCCAAGAAAGTTTTACAGATGAACTTGTTTTTACTCATTCAAGGTTAAAACAGCTAAAAGAGCTTAAAGAGGCAAAAGATAAAGAATTGAATATGAATAAAGATTCAAGATACCTTCCTACCATAGTATTTGCAGGAAGTGCCACTAAAATAGTAGATAGATTTGGAGAAGCTAGTGATTTAGAAAAATATGATAAAGAGTATGAGGCTATAATAAATCTAAATCTACCTTTATATGAAGGTGGAATTAAAAACAATAAAATAGAAAGAAACTCAATAGAATTAATAAATCTAAAATTGAAATATAATGAAACAAAAAATCTAATAATTCAAAATGTAAAGAAAAACTATGAATCTATTAAAAGTTCATATGAAAAAATCAAGTTTGCTAGAATCTCTCAAAACTCATCAGAAAAAAACTTTGAGTTAATACAAGATAAATATAAAAATGGAAAAGAAAATATAATATCTTTACTTGATGCTCAAAACTCATATATTGTTTCTAGGTTAAACTTGAATATCTCAATTATAGATTATTTAGTTGATTTAAGTTCTATATATTTCTTTAGTGGAAAAATAGATATTTTGGTAAACAAAGATAAAAAAACAAAATTAGAAGAAAAAATTATGAATATTACTAAGGGAATACAAAATGATTAAATATATTAAAGCTTCACTTATATTACTTACTCTTACTTTACTTTTTAGTTCTTGTGAGAAAAAGCAAGAAATTGTAGAAAAAAAAGATTTAGTTAAATCTGTATATGTGACATTTCCAAAAATAAATAAAGATAATGAAAAGAGGATGTTTAATGCAATTGCATCTTCTAATAATCAAATAAAACTTAGCTTTAAAGTTCAAGGTAATCTAAACTATTTTAAGCTTAAAAATGGTGATGAAGTAAAAAAAGGTGACTTACTTGCAAGTTTAGATTCAAAACCTTATGAGTTAAAAGTATCCCAAGTTAGATATGCACATACTGAAGCTAAAGCTGCTTTACAAAATGCAAAAAACACTTATGACAGAACAAAAAAATTATATATAAATCAAAATGCAAGTGTTAGTGATATAGATAAGGCACGTGCTAATTATAATGCTAGTAAAGCAAAAGTAAACAATGTATCAAAAGAGTTAGAGTATGTAAAGTTACAGCTATCTTATACAAAACTATATGCCCCAATTAGTGGATATATATCTTCAAAGTTTGTTTCAGAAAATGAAAACATAGCAGTTGGAACACCAATAGTTTTAATAAGTGATAAATTAGTAGATGAAGTTACTATTCATCTTCCTGAATCTTATATAAACAAAGTAAAAGTAGGTCAGGAAGTTAAAGTTACTTTTACTTCAATAGATAATGAAATATTTGAAGGAAATATCTCTGAGATATCAAAATTTATATCTGCAAACTCTAAAACATATTTAGTAATTGTAAAACTTAAAAAAAGCTCAGCAAAAATAAAATCAGGAATGTCAGCAGATGTTTCTTTTTTAGTATTAAATGATAAAAAAGAAGAGGTTTTTAAAGTGCCATCAAACTCTGTATTAAATGATAATAAGGGTTACTACGTATATATTTTAAGAAAAGAGAATAATAAGTATTTTATAAAAAGAAAGAATATAAGTATTGGAAAACTTTTTGATGATGGATTTGAAGTATTTTCAGGTTTAAAAAAAGATGATTTAGTTTTAAAAGCTGGAATGAGTCAAGTTTTTGAAAATATGGAAGTTGTTATAGGAAATAAAAAAGAGTTAGGATTATAAGATGGATATTACTTCCTTTGCACTAAAAAAAGATAAGGTAACTATAGTTTTTACTCTTTTACTTTTTGTTTATGGTCTTATATCTTTTATGGATTTACCCCGAGCGAAAGATCCTGGATTTATAATAAGAACTGCAACTGTTGTAACATACTTCCCTGGTGCAAGTGCAAAAAGAGTTGAACAACTTGTAACTGATAAGTTAGAAAAAAATATTCAACAAATGCCTGAAATTGATTTTATAAAATCAACTTCAAAATCTGGTGTTTCAATTATTTTTGTGAATATTTTAGAAAAACATAAAGAAATGCGTCCTATTTGGGATTCCCTACGAAGAAAAGTTGATACAGGTTCTAGAGAGTTGCCAGATGGTGTTTCAACTCCTATTGTTAATGATGAGTTTGGAGATGTATATGGTACTTTAATCTCAATTTCAAGTGATGGTTTAAGTCCTAAAGAGTTAGAAGATATTGCAGATGATACAAAAGACGTATTTCTAAGACTTGATGAGGTTGCTAAAATAAATATTTTAGGAATTCAACCCCAACGTGTACATGTAGAGTTTGATAACTCAAAACTTGCAAGTTTAAATTTAAGTGCATCTTACTTAAAATCTATTTTACAAAGTAAAAATATTGTTTTATCAGGTGGAAGTATAAAACTTGATTCTTCTAGATTATCAATAGAACCCTCTGGAAATTACAATAATTTAAAAGAGATAGAAAATACTTTAATTCCTCTAAATACAGGCGAGAGTATATATTTAAAAGATGTAGCAATAGTTAGTTATTCATATAAAGATCCTACAAGTTACTTAGTAAATAAAGATGGAGAAAATTCTTTAATTTTAGCAATATCAATGAAAGAAGATGGTGATATTATAAATCTAGGGAAAAAGATTGATGAGCTTAAAGTAAAAGTTCAAAGTAAATTACCCCTTGGAGTAAATCTTGATAGACTTTTTAATGAACCAAAAATTGTAGATAATATTATAAGTAATTTTGTAAGTAATTTACTACAAGCAATGGCTTTAGTAATTATAGTAATGCTTTTATCTTTAGGTTTAAGATCAGGACTTATAGTAGCTGTTTTAATTCCTATGTCGATTTTAACTTCTTTTATAGTTATGTCAATTTTTGATATTTGGCTAGATCAAGTCTCACTTGCTGCTTTAATTATATCTTTGGGGCTTTTAGTTGATTCTGCTATTGTTATGAGTGAATCAATTATGGTTTTAATGCAAAAAGGAAAAAGTGTAGTTGATGCTTCAATTCAAAGTGCAAAAGAGTTAAGAGTTCCTCTTTTAACATCAGCACTTACTACATCGGCTGCATTTCTTCCAATTTTTTTAGCAAAATCAACAACTGGAGAGTATACTGCTTCAATATTTAAAGTCGTAACCATTGTACTCTTATCTTCTTGGATTTTAGCTCTTACATTAACTCCAGTTTTAAGTAAATATTTTATGAAAAAAGATATAAAAGAAGCTAAAGAAGAAGGCTTTGTTTATAAAACTTATAGAGCGTTTTTAGTTTTTATTTTAAACTTTAGATTGCTTACAGTAGTTTTTGTAATAGCTGTTTTTATTGCTTCTTTTGCTCTTTTAGATAAAGTTCCCAAAAAGTTTTTCCCAGATTCTGATGTTAATAGCCTAACAGTTGAAATACAACTTCCTGTTGGAACAGCAATTGAAACAACTATAAAAGATGTAGCTGTAATTGAGAATTTTATACGTGAAAAATATATGAAAGATGAAAATAAAGAAGTTATAAACTTTGTAACTTTTATAGGTGAAAGTGCTCCTAGGTTTTGGCTTGCATATAATAAAGAATTAGCAAGTAGTGAATATAGTACAATTCTTATAAATACAAAAGATGAACTTTCAAAGAGTAAAATTAAACAAGAAATTGAAGCTTTTGCTAAGTCAAGATTTCCCAATATGCAAGTTGATGCAAAATTTTTATCCAATGGTCCACCTGTTTCTAAACCAATTGAGATTAGAGTTAGTGGAAAAGATATTGATACTTTATTTAAAATATCTTCAAAAATAAAACAAAAACTTACTCAAATTGAAGGAGTTAAAAATATATCTGATGATTGGGGCTTAAAAAACAAAAAACTACTTGTAAAAATTGATGAAGCAAAAGCTTTAGAAGAAGGGATTTCAAATTTTGATATTGCACTTTCATTACAAACTGCATTAAGTGGATTTGAGGTTACAACTTTTAGAAAAGAAGATAAATTAATTCCAATAGTTTTACGTTCAAATCAAAGCAGCAAAGATAGTATTAATGCTTTAGAATCTATAAATGTATATGCGCAGAGCAGCGGGAAAAATATTCCACTTTCACAAGTTGCAAGTATCCAAACTGTTTATGAAGAGTCAAAAATCATAAGACGTGATAGGTCTAAAACGGTAACTATAGGAACTTATGTAAAAGATGACTATAGTGCGATGGCTATATTTGAAGAGATAAAACCTTGGTTAGATGAGTATTCACAAGATTTTGATTTGGGATACTATTACTCTTTTGGTGGAGAATATGAAGCATCTGGAAAAGCTAATGAATCAATTGTTGTAAATATCCCAATAGCTTTTATGATTATTTTACTTTTAATGGTTACTCAATTTAACTCAATTAGAAAGCCCTTAATCATTCTTTCTACTATTCCTCTTGGAATAATTGGTGTTTCCTTTGGCTTGTATGTTATGGACTCTTATTTTGGTTTTATGACACTACTTGGTGTTATTTCTTTAGCAGGTATTGTAATTAATAATGCCATTGTTTTACTAGAGAGAATTAAAACAGAAGAACAAGATAATAAAAGAAACTCTTATGATGCGATAATTGAAGCTTGTATTTCAAGATTTAGACCGATACTTTTAACAACAATAACAACTATTTTTGGTCTTATTCCTCTATGGTATAGTGGAGGAATTATGTGGGAACCAATGGCAATTGCTATTATTTTTGGACTAATGTTCTCAACTATATTAACACTTGGCTTTGTGCCAGTTTTATATTCACTATTATTTAAAATAAAAAAACAAAAGGTAGAAGATGTTAAGTAAACTTTGGGTTCAAGTTTTAATTGGAATGGTTTTAGGAGTTGTCGTAGGGTTGATGTTATCTCCTAGTGCCTTTGCCTTAATTCCTGAAGAACTAGCACTTGAAATTGCACCTTGGGTTGCACTTGCTGGTAATATTTTCTTAGCACTTATTAAAATGGTTGTTATTCCTTTAGTTATGAGCTCAATTATCTTAGGAATTACAAGTGCTCAAAATACTGAAACTTTAAAAAGCTTAGGTATGAAAATTGCTCCATATTTT
>NYWO01000030.1 GCA_002685075.1 Arcobacter sp. | reverse complement strand
GGCATTCCAACTGGGTATCCTACTGTTGCTACATAAGTTCCTGTTTTATCAAGTAAACCTTTTGTATCTAATGTTACTAACATCTTTTGAAACATTTTTGAAGCTTGTGCTTCTTTTATTGTTCCTATTGGATCAACTCCCCAAATTGCTGTAAGTGAATTTAATATTTTCTTTTTATGCGTAAATGCATAGATTGGTGTTTTTGGTCTATATCTTGATATCTTTACTGCTGATTTTCCTGAACTTGTAAGAGCTAAAATTCCTTTTGCTCCTAAATCATCTGCAAGTTTTGTTACCGTTGCTTGTATTACATCAAACTCATCTAAATAGTCAAATTTACTTTGTTTATCATAGTTATAAATATCTTCAGTTCTTGATATAATATTGTTCATAGTATCAACAACATTAATTGGATCTTCTCCAACAGCACTTTCTTCAGAAAGCATAACAACATCAGTTCCATCTAAAACTGCATTTGCAACATCAGAAATCTCAGCTCTTGTTGCTCTTTCATTTTGAGTCATTGAAAGAAGCATTTGAGTTGCTGTAATTACAGGCATTCCTTTGCAATTTGCTTTTTTAATCAGCATCTTTTGAATTGTTGGTACATCATAATAAGGAACTTCAATACCTAAATCTCCACGCGCTACCATTAATCCATCTGATTCCTCTATTATTTCATCGATATTTTCAACTGCATCAAACTTTTCAATTTTTGCGATTAATTTACCTTTGTAACCATTTAAAAGTTTTCTAGCTCTTCTCATATCATTTCCATTTTGTACAAACGAAATTGCGAAATAATCTACATTATTCTCAACACCCCAAGCAATATCTTCTTCATCTTTTTTTGTAATTACATTAATATCTATTACTGTATTAGGAAAGTTAACACCTTTTCTTGAAGATAAAATTCCATGGTTTTCTATTCTAGCTTGAACTTCTCCATCAACTTGAATTACTTTAGCTCTAATAGTTCCATCATAAAGATAAATATATTCATCAATTTTAACTTTATCTAAAATATCTGGATAGTTAATAGAAACTACATAATGCTTATTAGCTTTTTTATATCCTACAATTTCATCTTTTAAAAATGTGATTATATCTCCACGTAAAAGTTCAAAAGGTTCTTTTAAATCCCCTACTCTCACCTTTGGTCCTGAAATATCTTGCAATACACCAACTGTTGTATTTAAATTTTTCATTGCTTGTTTTATATTATTTAGAGTATTTAAATGATATTCATGACTTCCATGTGAAAAGTTTAATCTAAACATATTTGCACCTGCTTTTATTAAACCTTCTATTATTTCTATGCTATGGCTTGCTGGGCCTAAAGTTGCTAATATTTTTGTTCTTTTATTCATCTTTTCTCCTTATTTTAGTTATAAAATTATAGCATAATATAGTTACAGATTAATTACAATATTACTTTATAATTATTTCACAATAATCCAATAATATGCTAAAATAACAAAATAAAATACTAAGGACATGGAATGAAAATAAAATTAATGATATCTTCAATTATAGCTGTAACAATGATTAGTGGATGTGCTTCAAAAACAGGAAATGAAACATTTGATAATAATCAAAAAGCAATTATTGGTACAACTTTAGGAGCTTTAGCTGGTATTGCACTTGGAAATAATATTGGTGGGGGAAGTAAAAGTAGAAATAAAGTTGTAGGTGCTGTTGTTGGTGCTGCAATTGGTGGAGCAGTTGGTTATAGTTTAGATAAGCAAGCAAAGGAAGTTGCAGATAGTTTAAATACAAATGTTAACAATAACCCAAATGCAGTGTTAGATCCAAATCAAGATTTAATAGTTTCAAATACAGATAACTATGTAAAAATCATGTTCAGAGATGCAATGATGTTTGAAACAAACTCAGCAACTCCAACTATGAGTGCTAGTGCAAAGATATCTAAAATAACAGGTGTTTTAGAAAAATATCCAAATACTTTAGTTCAAGTAACAGGTCATACAGATAGTAGAGGATCTTACTCTTATAATAAAACATTATCAGAACAAAGAGCATCAAATGTAGGTAATATTATCTATAATTCAGGAGTACAAAATCAAATTTTCTCAAAAGGATGTTCTTTTGATAAACCAGTTGCGCCGAATGATTCAGCATCAAATATGGGATTAAACAGAAGAGTAGAAGTATATCTTTACCCAAATCAAGCATCAGTAATCGACACTTGTAAATAAAAAGAGAAATCTTTTTATTTACAGCCCTTTGTTTATATCTACACTAAATAAATTTTGATACAATTACCAATGATAAAATTTAGCGAATATTTTAATGACTGGTTATATGGAAATGATGGCTACTATGCAATGTATAAAGAAATAGGAAAAGATGGCGATTTTTACACTTCTGTTTCAACTTCACCTTTTTTTGGTGGTGCAATTGCAAAAAAAATTATAAAATCAATTGAAGATGGTTTTTTACCACAAGATACAACAATTCTAGAAATTGGAGCACATCATGGATACTTACTTGCTGATGTAATACAATTTATTTATACACTTAAACCTAAACTTTTGGATACTTTAAACTTTTCAATAGTTGAAAGGTTTCCTAACTTACAAAAAAAACAAAAAGAATATATTAAAGAATCTTTTGGTGATATAATAAAATTAACGCATTATAATGATTTACAAGAAATCAAACTTGAAAATGCCTTTGTTCTTGCAAATGAAATATTTGATGCATTCTCCTGTGAATTAGTATATACAAATGACAAAAATGTTTTACAGCAAGCTTTCATAGAAAATCATAAAATAAAATTTATTGATTGTAATGATGAGAAAATTATTAATCATTGTAAAAAATACCAAATTACAAAAGGTGAAGTTGGATTATCTTATGAAGAGTTTGTAAATACTCTTTGTACAAATATAAAAGGCTTTGAATTTTTAACTTTTGATTATGGAGATAGATATCCAAGAAATGATTTTTCTGCAAGAGTTTATGAAAAGCATAAAGTTTTTCCAATATTTGAAGAGGGTTTAGATTTAAAAAAGTTATATAAAAAATCTGACATTACTTATGATGTTCATTTTAACCATTTAAGTGACTGTTTTAAAAATAATGGTATTGAAAATGTTGTTTTTAATACTCAATTAAAAGCTTTAGTTGAATTTGGAATTATTGAATTACTTGAGATATTAAAAGCAAATGTTGATGAATCAACATATTTAAGACAAACACAAAATGTTAAAACACTATTAGAGCCAACGGGTATGGGTGATAGGTTTAAAATTATAAATACCCGGAAATAATATAAGCTATGATTTCTTATAAAAACATATACCTACAGGATAAAAAACTATTCTATAGATGAAAAGAATAATCTAATACAAGTATTTTGTGATTTTGAAAAGAAGTAAATAAAAGTTAAATTATCATCTTCATATATAGTTTTAAAAGAGGTTCTTCTTTAGCAAAAGATTAGATACAATATCTTAAAAGTAATATTGATTTTGTTGATTATAGTCGTTCAAGAATAGATTTTTTTAATGAAAAAGAACTTCAAAGAATAATTGATAATAACCTAACAAATACGATAAAATATACAGCAAAAAATATTACAGATAAAAATCAACAAAAAAGGCTTTGGAATAGGTCTTAGTTTAGTAAAAAGAATTTGTGATCAAGAAAATATAGGTATACTAATTACTCAAATGAATACTATATTTTTTAATTACATATTTAAAATGGAGTTAAAATGAAGATCTTACTATTAGAAGATGATGTAATGTTAAATAGAGCTATTACACAATATCTTCAATCAACAAATCATTTAGTTAGAACTACAAGAGATGGAACAAATTGTTTAAGGATTATAGAAGAAGAAGAATTTGAGCTATTAATATTTGATATTAATGTACCTGATATTAACGGTTTTGAAGTATTAGAAAGACTACATGAAAAAAATATAATTATTCCTACTATATTTATTTCAGCGCTTATTGATATTGAAGAAATATCAAGAGCCTTTGAACTTGGCTGTTATGACTACTTAAAAAAACCTTTTCATTTAAAAGAGTTAACTTTGCGAATAAATAAAATATCACAATCGCAAATAGTTCCAAAACAAAATAAACAACTATCAGATTCATATAGTTTTAATACAAATGTTTTAACTCTTTTATACAATAATGAAGCACATACTCTACCTAAAAGACAAATTCAAATAATTCAACTTCTTGCAAGATATAAAAATTCTGCGGTAAACTATGATATGTTTAGAGAGTTTGTATGGCAAGATGATGATATTGATAATGCTACAATTAGAGCAGAAATCAATAGATTAAAAAAAGCATTAAAAGAAGATTTTATTACAAATATTAGAGGTCTAGGATATATGATTGAGTATAAAAAAGAAGATTAAAGGTAATAAATAAATTTTATGAGCAAACAAAAAGGCGATGAAGCAGAAAAAAAAGCTGTATCTTTTTTAGAAGATTTAGATTATAAAATAATCGAACAGAATTTCTATGCTAAAAAGCTAGGAGAAATAGATATTATTGCTGTAAAAAATAATATCTATCACTTCTGTGAAGTTAAATCTGCAAATGATTATGAAGTTGCTATAAACAATGTAACACCTTCAAAACTATCAAAAATCAAAAGAAGTACAGATTACTACTTACAAATTAAAAAACTTGATGTAGCTTTTTGTATTGATGTAATAATTGTAGTAGACAATGAAATTGAATTACTAGAAAATATTACACTTTAACTACATTTACTAAATACTCTTATGAAACATAGCTTTTAAATTTCTTAGCACCTAAGAGCATAATAACTCCAGAAAATACAATAACAGCAGTTACATATAAAGAATAATCATAATTTCCTGTCCATTCTGTTAAACTTACTGCATATAAAGGAGCAGTTACTTGTCCTATTCCATAAGCAGTTGTTAAAGCACCCATTAGCATAACAGGATTTTTACCTGATAACTTACCACCTAAATTCATAAATAAAGCAACTAAACCTGTAAATGTTCCACCATATAAAATTCCACATAATAAATTTAGATATATATTAGAAGTCATAGTAGGAATTAGAATACCAACAATTTGAATAGACATTGCAATTATAATTATATTTACACTTCCATATTTATGTGCAAGTTTCATCCATATAATAGCAGCAGGAATTCCAGCAAGTCCAACTAATAACCAAGATAAACCAGCAATATGTTCCAAGCCTGGAAGAGATTTTAAAATAGTAGGAAGAAATGTTCCTTGTATTACAAAGCCAACACCTTCTGTAAAGTATGCCGCAATTAAAATCACTACAAAAGGAGAGAAAAGTGCTTTATTAAAAGGATGTTTTTCATTTTTTTGACTAACATGTTTATCAAATGACAAAATATACAAAGGATAAAAAGCAACTAATGCCCCACTTAAAGTTAATACAATCCATGACGTTTGCCATGAAGAGATATATAAAACATATCTACTTATTACATCTGATAGTGCAAGCGCTATTCCAATACCTGAAAAATATATACCCATAGCTTTTGTTTTATCTTCAAAATCTAATTTTGTCATAACTATAGCAGCTCCAACAACTAAAGCCATAGCTGCGCCAAATCCAGCCACTATTCGTCCAAGTAACCATAAGATTTCATTTGTTGTAATTCCCATTATAACAGTTGTTAAAATACATAAAATAATACCTAAGCGAAAATACTTTACTTTTGTATTTATATCTTTTATAAAAATTGCAAAAATTGAGCCAGATAAGTATCCTGCATAATTTAGTGATGCTAATATTCCTGAAAAAGTTAAAGATAATGTATTATCTTCTAACATTGAAGGAAGTAGTGAAGTATAGGAAAATCTTGCAACCCCAACTCCAATAAATAAACCAATTATTCCTGCTAATAAAATATTAAAATTTTTATTTTTATCTAGTAAATTTAAACTATTCAATTTCTTTCCTTTGTGTACTTCTTAAAATATCATTTTGATATGCTTTTGGTGTCATTGCAAATACTTTTTTAAAAACATTTGTTAAGTGACTTTGATCATAAAAACCAACTTCAACAGCTGCTTGTGAAATATCAAGACCTTGACTTATTAATTTTCTTGCTCTATGAACTCTTTTATTTACAATATATGCATTTGCAGATAAACCAAAATCTTGATTACAAACTCTAATAATATGAAATGCACTTACATTTAACTCTTTTGAAATAGATGTAAGTGTTAATTTTGAAGAGATATTTTCTTCAATATACTCTTTAAAATCTTTTGCAATCTTTGTTGTTTCATTGATTTTTAAAAACTTTTTTTCATCTACAGATAAATTAAAGATAGTTTTTAAAAAATCTAATAATTTCATCTCTTTTTCTATTACATCATTATTTTTACATAAAAAATCAAATAGTCTAAAAAAATCTCTATTAACATTTAAATCATCAATTATATTAGGTAAGACAATTATATCTTCGTTTTCAAAGATTTGGTCCTGCAAAGCTTTATACCAATCTCTATCCATATAAATCACATAATAATCTTCATTCTCTTTATCTAAAATCGAATAGTGAACTTCATTTGGATTTATTACAACAAGTCTTTGTTTTTTTAGAATAACTTCATTTTCATTTATAATAAACTTTGCACTACCTTTTTTCAATCCAAGTAAACATATCATATTATGATAATGTTTTTGTGGGCATTCAAAAAATGTTGTACTATATTTTAATTCTATATAAGGTAATTCATTAACTTTAAAAATTCTATTATTATTTTCTATCATTTGAGTATCTTACAAAATAATTTATTAAAAAGTCTTGGAAAATATTGCTATTGTAAGTATAAAAGATGAAAGAAAAGTTGTTAGTAAACTTTCACCTTTTTATTTTGATTGTATATAAAATTAGTGCTAAAAGTATAACTACTATTAGTAGCATTAAACTAGCATAATAGTTTCATCTAATTTATTCAAGTTTTATTTAGTAGTTTTTAGTTAGTATATCTAAACACTTACGGAGACCTTTTTGTATTCAAAAGAACTAATATCTATTAAAAAATCAAACCGTTTTAGAACTCGTGAAGTATTTAATAAAAATATAATCGACCTAGCATCAAATGACTATTTAGGCCTATCTACTAATAAAGACATATTTCAAAAAGCTTATGAAAGAGTACTTCAAGAACAGTATACAAGTCCTAAAGCATCTATGCTTGTAAATGGCTATAATCAAATACATAAAGATTTTGAAGATACATTATGTAAAGTTAACAAGTTTGAAGCAGGAGTTGCCGTTGGTTCTGGTTTTCTTGCAAATATTTCAATGATTGAAGCCTTATGTAGAAATAATGATACTTTGTTTATTGATGAAGAATACCATGCAAGTGGAATACTTGCAACAAAACTTTTAAGACCTGAACAAGTTATTGTATTTAATCATAATGACTATAAAGACTTAGAAGAAAAAATTTTAAATAATACAAGAAGTGGCAGAAAAATAATTGCAATCGAAGGTGTTTATTCTATGGGTGGAGATGTAGCACCTAAAGAGTTTTTTGATATATCATCTAAATATAAAGCTATTTTACTAGTTGATGAAGCACATAGTTCTGGAGTTATTGGAGATAACTTATTAGGTTTATTTGATTATTATAAAATTAAACCAAATAAATATCATGTAAAAATGGGGACTTTAGGAAAAGCCTATGGTTCTTATGGTTCTTATATTTTAGCATCGAAAGAAATTATAGATTTTTTAGTAAATAGAGCAAAGCCAATTATCTATTCAACTGCACCATCATTATTTGATATTGCACTTGGATTAGAGTCTTTAAAATATATAATTGAAAATAAAAAAGTACTAAAAGAAAAGATAAATAAAAATTTAACTATTATACATAGAATATTAGATATAAAATCGCAAAGTTTAATTATCCCTATTGATATAGCAGATAATAAAAAAGTAAAAGAGATACAAGCAATTTTACTAGAACAAAATTACATAGTTGGAGCTATTCGACAGCCAACTGTAAATAGTGCGATTATAAGACTAATTGCAAAAATAGATATAAATGAAGATGATTTAATAAAAGTATGTAAAATATTGAAGGAATTAAATAAAAATGATAATAAACGATTTAATAAAAGGAAATCAGAAGTTTAGGGAAGTTTCATTCCCTAAATTTCAAGGAAATGTACAAGACCTTGTTCAAAATGGACAAAAACCTGAAATACTTTTTGTAGGTTGTAGTGATAGTAGAATTATTCCCGATTTAATGCTTGATACAAAACCGGGTGATATGTTTATTTTAAGAAATGTTGGAAATTTTGTACCTCCATACAGTCCTGATGAAGACTTTCATGGTAGTTCTGCTGCTATTGAATATGCTGTTTCTGTTTTAGGAGTTAAGCATATAATTATTTGTGGACATTCTCACTGTGGTGCTTGTAAAAGTTTATATCAAGATATTGGAGACTCTCCTGATTTAGTACATGTTAAAAAGTGGCTAGAATTAGGTAAGAAAGCAAAAGAGTATACTCTTCTTGCAATTCAAGATAAAAGTGATAAAGAAAAACTTTATAGAGCAACAGAAAGAATTTCAGTAGTTCATCAAATGGAAAATTTACTTACATTTCCAGATGTTGAACGAAAAATTAAAAATGGAACTTTACAAATTCATGGTTGGTATTATAGAATTGAAGATGGTACATTAGAATCTTACGATGGTGAAAAATGTTCATTCTTACCTCTAGTGGAAAATGAAGATGTCTAATAGTGAAGTAAGAAAATTACCAAGAAAAACTATTGTTATTATTGGTGTTTTAATTCTTGCAGGAATTGCTGTATTTACTATATTAAAAACACTAAAACAAGATAAAATGACTGAGATACTTGCTACTTTAGGTCATAGCAATATTAAAAAAATTGAAGTAATTAATAAATTAAGCGTTGAAGATAAAGAAACACGATATAAAAGTAAAGTATATAAAGTTAGATTTTATGATAATGACTTAGATAAAACATGTATAGGTTTTATTCATATGGGTAGATTTAATAAAAACACAAAAGACTTTGACTGTAAATAGGAATAATATGAGTATTATAGAAAAACTAGAAAATAACGAACGATTAGAATATGAAGATGCTATTAAACTTTATGATTTGGACTTATTTACACTTGCAAAATATGCAAATAAAATAAGAGAAGAAAAACATGGGAAAAAAACATACTTCAATATAAATAGACATATAAACCCAACAAATATCTGTAAAGATGTATGTCAATTCTGTGCTTATAGTGCAAGTAGAAAGAACCCTTTACAATATACAATGACTCACGAAGAGATACTTGAGATTGTAAAAAACTCTTCAAAAAATGATATTAAAGAAGTACATATAGTTTCTGCACATAATCCAGAAACTGGTTTACAATGGTATATGGATGTATTTAGAAAAATAAAAGAGAATTTTCCATCAATTCATGTAAAAGCATTAACTGCTGCTGAAATTCACTTTTTAAGTACTGAATATAATCTTACGTACCAAGAACTAATTAATATGATGATTGATCATGGTATAGATTCTATGCCAGGTGGTGGTGCTGAAATTTTTGATGAAAAAGTAAGAAAGAAAATTTGTGGTGGAAAAGTTACATCAGATCAATGGATTGAAATTCATAAGACTTGGCATAAAGCAGGAAAACAAAGTAATGCAACAATGCTATTTGGACATGTAGAAAACAGAGATCATAGAATTGACCATATGATTAGACTAAGAGACTTACAAGATGAAACAGGTGGATTTAATGCCTTTATTCCTCTTGTATATCAAACTGAGAATAATTACTTGAAAATTGAAGCTCCTCTAACAGGTGTAGAGATTTTAAAAACATATGCAATTGCTAGAATTGTTTTAGATAATATTTCTAATATAAAAGCATATTGGGCAACATCAACTGTAAAACTTGCTTTAATAGCTCAAGAGTTTGGTTCAAACGATGTTGATGGAACAATTGAAAAAGAATCAATTCAAAGTGCTGCAGGAGCAACTAGTGCTAAAGGTGTAGCTTTAAAAGAGTTTGTTGATTTAATTAAAAATACTGGTTTTACACCAGTTGAGAGAGACTCTATTTATAATGAACTAAAAACTTGGTAAAAGTTTTTAGTTCTAATTTTTATTTTTTATTTCTTACTTTGGCTGATTAAATACTAATTTAAATTCTATTTCTAAAAAGCCATCTTCATTTTTTGTCATTATTACAGGATACATAATATTTATGGAGTATAATTCATTATTTAACATCTCTATTGTATTAAAAAATTCTGCTGGTGTTTCTACTAACATACTTACAGAATAAAAGAACTTTGTAATATCATCATTTTTACTAGAATTAAACTTGATAAGAGTATCATCTGGGAATAAAATCTTTAATTGTTCACTAACTCTAGAAATTGGCAAAAACTCATCTGTAATATATTTATCATTATATGTTTTATAAACAACATCTTCTAATTTTAATGCGTCTTTAGCAATAATTATTCCTGATAACATATTTTTTTTATCATCTTCAACTTTTATATCTATTTGTGAATAAATATCATCTAAACTTGGTTTTACTGATTTTATAAAAGTATCATTTGCTAATAATGTAGCATTAATTTCTAAGCTATTTTCTTGAAGTTTTAAACTTTTTAAAACTATATCATAAGGTATTCTTTTAAAAATAGATTTTATTCTTTTATTAATTCTATCATTTATATTTACGTGATCAGGAAGCTCAATAACTTTTCTAATCTCTTGTTTTTGCTCATTTGTTGATTTTTGCATATTTATATATAATTTATAAATACCAAAAAAAGCAACAATAAAAAATACTAAAATAAATAGATTATTAAAATTAGTTTTTTTTGCTTTCTTTCTAGGTTTTATAAAACTTTTTCTTAAATGCTTGTCTTTTGATAATTCAAAAATTTCTTCATCTATATTTATTGAATGATAATCAATTGGTAATAATAACTCTTCGCTTAGTTGTTCTATTTGCTCATTTGATAACTGTTTTAAAGCATATAAAATTACAATTTTTTCTACAAAAACATCTTTAGATTTTTCATAAAATTCATTTAGCATATTATGAATTATTTCATTTAATTCTAAATAATAAATTTCATCATAAAGTTTTTGACCAGTAATATCATCTTCATAAA
The DNA here is from genome assembly GCA_002685075.1 of Arcobacter sp. Lineage (GTDB taxonomy): Bacteria > Campylobacterota > Campylobacteria > Campylobacterales > Arcobacteraceae > Poseidonibacter. Next base: position 933 of record NYWO01000030.1, on the reverse strand, counting down.
AATGTGTTTTTTTAATCGATTCAAAAGTAGGTAAATCAACTGTTTTATTAAATACAATTGAGGCATCATTTCCTAATATTAAAACAAAAGCTTTATTATTAAACAGAAAGATTAATAATTGATTTTTACAAATGTTTTGTTCTAAATGTAAATTTAATATATGAAAAGCAGAATAGATATAATCAACACCTGTTTTATCAAAATAGTTTTTAGTTTCAAATAGAGTTGTTTTTAAAACAGCAATATCAAACTCATTATTTAATTCTGCTATTTCACAATCTTTTAGTTTTGAAGATAATTCTTTTGGAACAAGTCTTGTTGTATCACTTATTAAAAGTGTAGAGATATAAGTATTACTAATTTCATTTTGAGAAGCGTTTATTTTATGAGCAATATCATGTGCTAATATTTCATCATCAACTAAAAATACTGAATTATTAGCGTCAATAATTTCATTATCATTTAATTTTTTATAATCAAGTTTTAATTGTGTGTCATATTTAATAGCATTAATATATAAAGACTCTTTAGTAAACATATACTTCCTATTTAAACTTTTTAAGGCATTGCATGAGTCATCATTTTGTCTTTGATAAACTCTTTTGCCTCTTCAAATTCTAAACCTTCAATGCAAAAAGGTTCTGATAAATAAAAATCTATTTTTCCAAAAGGCTTTGGCAAAATAAATTTATCCCATGAACTAAACTGCCAATATTTAGATGGCTTTGAATTTAAAACAATAATCTTTGCATTACTCTTTTGAGCAATTGCAACAACCCCAGGAGCAACACTAAATCTTGGACCTCTAGGACCATCTGGTGTTAAGGCTACGTCTGAACCTGCTTTGATTTCTTTAATTGTACTAATTAAAGCTTTAGCTGCACCTTTAGAAGAAGAACCTCTTATTAATCCTGTTCCTAAAAGAGCATAAAT